>DASSWO010000119.1:0-3951 GCA_035704795.1 Methylophaga sp.
CAGCATATTATTGCCGGCGTCTGCTAACTTACCGGCGAGTTCACGGGCGATCGAAACATCTGCATAAACCCGTTGCACCGACACACAAACCTGACCGGCATGATAAAAACTACCTTTTGCCAAGCCGGGCACGATAGCGTCAATATTGGCAGATTTGTCGACAATTACCGGTGCGATACCGCCATGTTCCAGTGCACAGCGTGTACCCGGCGCCAATTTGCTGCGTAAATACCAGCCTACTTTGGCGCTGCCAATAAAACTTAAAAAGCCGACCCGGTGATCGGTTGCTAATTGTTCGGCGACATCGTGATTATCAGTGAGCAAAGCTTGGCACCATTCCACAGGCAGCCCTGCGGCATGAAAAATATTGATGAGTCTGAAACACGATAACGGCGTGGTTTCAGCGGGTTTGACGATGACAGGACAACCGGCTGCTATGGCCGGTCCCACCTGATGGGCAATTAGATTCAGTGGATGGTTAAAGGCGCTGATGGCTACCACGACACCAATAGGCTCTTTTTGCATCATGGTCATGCGATGCTGGGAGGCACCATTGGCGCCCATCGGCACGGGATGAGAGGTTTGATGGCGCAACGTATCAATACAATGACGGATACTATCAATGCAGCGGGCCATTTCCACTTGTGAATCAATTAATGGTTTACCGCCTTCTTCAGCCGAGGCATAGGCGAGTTCATCGGCTTTGGCCTGCATCATGCCCATCGCTTTTTCGAGAATCGCCAGCCGTTTTGGGACCGGCAGCCAGTTTTGCCGATCTCTGAATAACTGGTAAGCAGTCGTTAACGCTTGTTCGACCACGGCAGCGTCTGCGGTATCAACTGTTGCCAATCTTTTTCCGGAGTAGGGATTGGTAACCTCAATTTGCCGGCCTTTGCTGTGACTGATGCCAGGGATTTGCAAAGGATAGTGGGCAGCGGCAGACATAGTGGCTCCTTATAATATGCACAATTTTTGTTTCAGACCCTCATTGAGGATTGAGTGATTCAGCGAGTAATCAACGGCGACATCTATCAGATGTACACCGCCAGCATCCAGTGCTTCGCGGAGTATTTTTTCAAACTCGGTGTAGCTGCCCGGGCGATGACCATGGGCACCATAGCTGTCAGCGTATTTCACAAAGTCGGGATTATTAAAGCTTAAGCCGTAATCTTTAAAGCCCATGCCCTGTTGTTTCCATTTGATCATGCCGTAGGCGTTGTCATTGAGAATGACCACGACCAGATCCAGATTCAGACGGACTGCAGTTTCCATTTCCTGCGAATTCATCATAAAGCCGCCATCACCACACACCGCCATGACTTTACGATCCGGATTAATCAATTTAGCTAACATGGCGCTGGGCAATCCGGCACCCATGGTGGCCAGCGCGTTATCGAGCAGCAGGGTATTGTTGTTGTATGCGGGGTAATTGCGGGCAAACCAGATTTTGTAAAGGCCATTATCCAGCGCCAAAATATCTTGCTCGCCCAAAGCTTCGCGAATGGTGGTGACCGCTGTTTGCGGTAATACCGGAAAACGATAATCGTCGCTGTAATTGCCAAGGCGTTTGCGAACTTCTTGTTTTACCCTATAAAAATACGAAAAGTCCCATTGTGGTTGCGGATTTAATGTATCAGTCAAGCGGTTGATCGAGGTGGCGATATCGCCGACCACATCGAGTTGTGGGAAGTAAACCGGATCCACTTCGGCCGGTTGGAAATTGATATGAATGACTTTGGCACCCCCCTCTTTCATAAAGAAAGGCGGTTTTTCGACCTCATCGTGCCCGACATTGATGATCAGATCGGCGCGTTCAATGGCGCAGTGTAAATAATCTGATTCAGATAACGCGGCCGTGCCCAGATAGCTGTCATGGCGCTCGTCAATAACGCCTTTACCTAATTGCGTGTTAAAAAACGGAATACCGGTTTTTTCGACAAACCGCGTCAGCGCTTTACTGGCACGCTTGCGGTTGGCACCGGCACCAATCAACAACAACGGCATTTGCGCTTCACGGATCATATTCAGCGCGTCTTTAATGGTGGTGTTATCGGCATCCGGGCGGCGGATATTTTCCACCACATAAATTCGCTCCGTGACTTCTTCAGCAGCAATGTCTTCCGGTAGCTCGATATGCACTGCGCCGGGCCGTTCTTGCACAGCGATACGAAACGCTTCGCGTACTACAGCGCCAATAGTATTACCGTGCACCACTTGTTTGGTGTACTTGGTGATTGGCCGCAGCATATTGACCACATCGACAATTTGAAACAGCGCTTGTTTGCTGGCTTTGATTGGCTTTTGACCAGTAATAATCAGCATTGGCATCCCGCCCAGCTGGGCGTATGCGGCGGGTGTAACCAAATTGGTTGCGCCGGGACCGAGTGTTGATAAACAGACCCCGGGTTTGCCTGTCAGCCGGCCATAGGTTGCGGCCATAAAGCCAGCACCTTGCTCGTGGCGGGTGACGATGAGTTTGATGGAAGAATGTTGCAGCGAATCGAGCAGATCGAGGTTTTCTTCACCGGGAATGCCGAAAATATATTCAACGCCTTCGTTTTCCAGTGCTTTAACCAGCAGATCAGATGTTTTCATGGCGAAAAATATCCTTGAGCGCCGAGGTTAGAAAAAGTGCTTTTTAAGATTGTTTGTAACACAAATCTCAAGTCTGACAAAGGCTAGGGTCTGTTGATCTTTCATCGCCACCACTGCGGGAGGCTATTTTTTCGTCCAACAAAGCGGAAATGATGCGATGTAGTTGTTCTACATGAGTCATTTCCAACGCTGTGGGGCGGAAAAATAGTCCCAGCCCTTCGGGTTGTGGCTGAAAACCCACCACTTATGTCCACGGATAGACGGTATGCCGGCGCGCCGGTCTGCGTTACTCGTCATTTATTTAGAATAACTAAACTACATTCCTCGCGCTTTAATTGGTGGATTTTCAGTCACAACAGACCTGGTGTTATCAATGACAGATAATTAGTACAAAGGTTTGCAACAAAAGATTTTTATCCGTTGCATCGCACTAAATAAAAGCCTTTGCAATGCAAATACAATTACAACGAGTTTTTTTGAACGCGTTCACAAAAATGGAATGCCGACAAAAGCTGAAAGTCATGGTATTTTTATATCCGTAAACGGTAAAAGTTTGTTTTAGCAGTAAAAATGGATGTTGTTAGCGTCAACTTCGTTGTTTGACGCCTGATAGGGCGAAATGCCATGGGAAAAGCCGGATGATCAACTTTCTTGACGCCAGAGCATTATTCGAAATTTCATTACTGTTTTCAGTGTTGATGACAGCGGTATTTTTTGTCATTGCTCGCGGTGCCGGGGCCGTCGTCAATGGCCTCAAAGCCTTTGCCTATGCTTATGCCGCCTACGGTGTTTTTGGTGTGTTGTTGGTACTGCGCGGCGTCTTACCGGACTTTGTTACCATCGTGATTGCTGATATGGCGCTTGCAATGGCGATCTTGCTGATTTACGACGGTATGTCACAACTCAATGGCCTGCGTCGTCGCTGGCATTTTTATCAACATTATCTGTGTTGGTGTCTGGCGGGATTCATTCTGTTTACCTTTGTGATGCCTAGTTTCCGTGGCCGAATGACGGTAGTCATGCTCTGCATGTTAATCGTGTTCAGTATGACGCTATCGGTGTTGAAGGACCGGGCCGTAAAAAACTGGCAGGCAGGTGAATGGATTGTCGCTTCGTCGCTGTTGGTATCTATTTTTGCCGGATTGTTGCGAGGTACGGAAAGTCTGTTGTACCAATTCGATATTGCCGAAACTTCAATCTTTGCTTATCAAGGTACGCAAGCGCTGTATTTGCTGATTAATCTTCTGGCCATTGTTTTTATTGCCTTGGGTTTGATTGTACTTAGTCAGGATCGTTTGCGGGCAGATCTGGAAAACATTGCCGCTCAGGATGCGTTGACGGGTGTGCAGTCAAGGC
>DASSWO010000131.1:0-4741 GCA_035704795.1 Methylophaga sp.
CCATTTCCAGTGACGACGGGCCGCTGCGTACCTCACCAAAACAACGAACACGCCGGCCTTTTGCCAGTTGCTGCTGTTGAGCCTTACTGAAATGAAAAAAACGCAGCACCAGCGAACCGGTGCCATCGCTGATATGACAGAGCAAAGAACGGCGCCGGCCAAAATTCACCTGACTGAGACCAATTACCCCTTCGACCAGCGATTCTTGCTGGATGCGTAAACTACCCAACGGCATCAGCCGAGTACGATCCTGATAACGCAAAGGCAGATGAAACAATAAATCCTGAACCTGACGAATACCCAGTTTAGCGAGCTTTTCAGCTAGTTTTTCGCCAACACCGGTCAGTGCAGTAACCGGATCCTGGAGCGTCAGTTTCGCCACGGTCAGTCCTTAACCGTCAGCAGATCAGGCTCCGAGATGCATGATGGCATCCATTTCGACCGGTACCGCTTTTGGCAAAGACGCGACACCAATTGCTGCCCGGGCCGGATATGGCTGTTGAAAATATTCAGCCATAATCTCGTTAACAGTGCCGAAATAGCTCAGATCAGTCAGATAAATGTTCAGTTTGACGACATCTTGCAAACTGCCGCCTGCGGCTTTTGCAACTGCTGACAAATTATCAAATACCCGGCGGGTTTGCGTGGCAAAATCACCTTCAATAATCGTCATAGTTTCCGGTACTAATGGAATTTGCCCGGATAAATACACCACATCACCGACTTTAATCGCTTGTGAATAGGTGCCAATCGCTTCAGGGGCATTGGCGGTATGAATGATTTCACGGGACATAACAAAACTCCGGCTGCGCCGCGTTAAACGACGGATTAAACAAAAAATTAACTATTGATACGACTGATGCGCTCGACCATTTCGAGCAACCGCAAACGGCGAATGACTCGCGCCAAATGTATACGGTTATACACTTCGATGGTCAGACGCAGATCGGAATAACCGCCATCACGCTCGTTGACTACGACATTATCGATATTGGAATCGGCTTCGGAAACCACAGCGGCCACCGTCGCCAATACACCACGCTGATTTTTGACATGCACCATCAAATCGACCGGAAATACCCGGCTGATTTCCAGTGACCAGGCCACATCCAGCCATTTGTCATTTTGTACCCTTAAATGGGTAGAGTTTTTGCAACTGCGCTGATGAATGATAATGCCACGTCCGGTACTGATATAACCATGAATCGGATCACCGGGGATCGGATGACAACAGCGCGCAAAGCTAACAACCATACCTTCAGTACCGGCGATCAAAAGCGCGTGCGGCTCTTTATCTTGCGTTTCATGATGTACTAACTTTTGCGCTACTAATAACGCGGCGTGATTACCCAGACCAATATCACGCAAAACTTCATCAAAATTACTGACTTCAAATTCTTTAATGACTGTTTTGATGCGCTCGGTGGGAATATTTTCCATTGCCGTTGAAAACGCCAACAAGTGTTTGTTCAGCAGCCGTTGGCCAAGGGTGATGGCTTCTTCGTCTTGCAATTGTTTCAAATAATGGCGGATATTGGTACGCGCTTTCGGCGTCACAACAAAATTCAGCCAGGCCGGATTGGGGTGCGCCGTCGGTGAAGTAATAATCTCTACCGACTGACCGGTTTCCAGTTGCGTGCTTAGTGGCACCAAATGCCTGCCAACACGTGCCGCGACGCAGCTATTACCGACATCACTGTGTACTGCATAGGCAAAATCCACCGCAGAAGCGCCACGAGCCAGGGACAGAATTTCACCTTTAGGCGTTGAGACATAAATCTCGTCAGGGAACAAATCCATGCGCAGATTTTCCAGAAATTCTTCCGAATCGCCGGAGCCTTTTTGCATTTCCAGAATGCCCTGCAGCCATTGCCGTGCTTTACGGTGTGCCAGCGCATTACCGTCCGCTTCACCGCCCGTTTTATATAACCAGTGGGCAGCAACGCCGGCTTCGGCCAGATGATCCATATCACGTGAACGAATCTGAATTTCTATCGGCACGCCGTAAGGGCCGAATAACACGGTATGCAGAGATTGATAGCCGTTGGCTTTGGGGATAGCGATATAGTCTTTGAACTTGCCCTGCACTGGTTTGTAGAGATTGTGCATAACACCCAGCATCCGATAACAGGCATCGACATCATCGACAATAATGCGAAACGCATAAACATCCATCACTTCAGAAAAAGACAGCTGCTTGCTGACCATTTTCTTGTAAATGCTGAACAGATTCTTTTCACGACCCTGAATGTCAGCGCTCAGGCCTTCCTGCTCCATGCGATTTAAAATGGAAGCGGTGATTTGCGTGACAATTTCTTTGCGGTTGCCGCGGGCCCGGCGCACTGCATCGGCCAATACCCGGTATCGCAGCGGATGCAACACGTGAAAGCCCAAATCTTCAAGCTCACAGCGCATTAAATTCATGCCCAGCCGCTGGGCAATAGGCGCATAAATTTCCAGTGTTTCGTTGGCAATACGACGGCGTTTTTCCGGACGCAGATGGCCCAGTGTGCGCATGTTGTGCAAACGATCTGCAAGCTTAACGATAATGACGCGGATATCCCGTGACATTGCCAACAGCATTTTTCGCAGATTTTCGGCTTGTTTTTCAAGTGGCGATTGTTTGCTGCTTTCAAACGCGGCCTGCGCCAGTTTGGTTACCCCTTCGACCAACTCAGCCACAGCATCACCAAACTCACTCGCCAAATCGGCACGCGCGGCATCGGTATCTTCGATGACATCATGGAGCAGGCCGGCCATGATGCATTCGTAATCCATATGCATCATGGCCAACACATGCGCCACAGCTAACGGATGGGTAATGTAACGCTCGCCACTACGCCGGGTTTGGCCCTCATGGCAGTTATCAGCGTAATGATAAGCGCGGCGGATGGCATCCACCTGTGCGGGTTCTAGATAGTTAGCGGTGGCAAAACACAGATCATCAATTGTCAGCTTAGGCTCGGATTCCTGAATGAAATCCAGCTCAGTGGCGACGGTGGGTTTTGCACTCACAATAATTAAACTTCGTTTTGCAGCTCTTCGTCGCTGACAACACTGCTTTCAGCATGTACACGAGCACTACTGCGGGTCAGAATTTCCGGACCAGTCAAACCTGCGGCAATCTCACGCAATGCTAAAACAGTTGGTTTGTCATTATCGACTGGGACCAGCGGATCATCGCCAAGGGCAATTTCACGGGCGCGCTTGGCCGCGACCAGCACCAAATGAAAACGGTTGTCGACGAAATCGAGGCAATCTTCTACGGTTGTACGAGCCATGGTTTTATCCTGCTTTAGAAAACATTCAATAGTACGAAAAATCAGCTATTTAAGCTAGTAACTCTGATAACAATTGCTGATGAATCTGCACCTGATGTTTGCGCTGATGCCGGGCAGCTATCACTATCGCGGTCAAATTTTGTAATGCCTGGTAAAAGTCATCGTTGACTATCAGGTAGTCAAATTCGATGTAATGCGAAATTTCCCGCTCAGCATCACGCATCCGCCGGGCAATTGTTTCGTCATCATCCTGACCGCGATTTCGCAGACGGTGTTCCAGCGTTGCTTTCGACGGTGGCAAAATAAAAATACTATGGCTGTCAGCGAAATTCCTGCGCACTTGTGCTGCGCCCTGCCAGTCAATTTCGAGAATGACATCAAAGCCTTTTGCTAACTGCTGATGCACGGCATCGGCAGAGGTACCGTAATCGTTATCAAAGACATTGGCGGATTCGAGAAATGCACCGGCATCACGCATATCGGCAAAGGTTTGCGGATCAACAAAAAAATAATCCTGGCCGTCAATTTCACCATTGCGCGGCGGCCGGGTGGTATGTGACACCGATAAGCGGACATTATTATCCTGTCTGACCAACGCCTGCACCAGACTGGTTTTGCCAGCCCCGGAGGGCGCCGCTACGATAAAAAGACTTCCGGACATCATTTAACCTTGCTTGAATTGCCGCCAGCACAGCGGCTTTACTGCCTGAAACAATACTGCTTTCCGGATTTTTCTGCCAGTGCAACAAAGCCGTTTAACCTGCTAAAGCCAATGAATATGGTCATCGCGTCTGACTCAGCTGATTCAACATGAAAAATAATTTCAACCAAACCTTTTAATTGATAATCAATCTCATTAACATCTTAATCTGATTTAATATTCAGGAGTTAAAAATGCGTCCTTTGCGTTTGTTTGGCCTTTTAGGTTTATCACTGAGTTTACTGACTGCACCGGTATTATCTCAGGCAGCTGAAGAAGTGAATCTCTATTCTGCGCGCATCGAAGCGTTGATTAAACCGATACTGGATCGTTTTACCGATCAAACCGGCATTCAGGTAAATCTGGTTACCGGTGATGCTGATAAACTGCTTAGCCGACTGAAAAACGAGGGACGAAATAGCCCGGCTGATTTATTGGTGACGACCGACGCCGGTCGTTTATACCGGGCCAAAGAAGCCGGTCTGGTGCAACCGATTGAATCTGAGCTGCTTAATGAGCGTATTCCGTCTGCTTACCGGGATCCTGAAGGTTACTGGTTTGGTTTGTCACTCCGTGCCCGGCCGATAATGTATGTCAAAGACAAAGTCGATCCCGCTGCGCTGTCGACCTATGAAGATTTGGCCGATCCACGCTGGGATAATCAGATTTGTATCCGCTCATCAAGCAATATTTACAATCAGTCACTGGTCGCTTCAATGATTGCTGCCAATGGTCTGGAAGCCACTGAGGAATGGGCGAA
>DASSWO010000197.1:0-2715 GCA_035704795.1 Methylophaga sp.
GGCATCAGCTTCGGTCATATCGCCCAGTGCCTGACGGGTGACGGTAGTAATTTCAAAATCAATACCATCGAGCTTAAAGCGCTCGCCCGGATAACCATAAATGCCATTACGGCGTTGCTGGGTTTTATCACCCTTTATCGCTAAGGCAATCAGTCGGGGCTGTGTCACCAGGCGATCTAATTCGCAAGTTTTGGCAGGAAATTCGTTAACAGACATTATTTACTGATACGCGTAAATTTTGAGCCTTCCAGCGTCAGGTTAAACATCAAACCTTTGTTGCCAAACATAAAACCAACAATGGGATCTTCTACATTGATAGTGTTGATGTCTTCACCAACACCCCACTCAATGACGGCCACTGATCCATCAACCCCGGCTTCCCAGCCTTTGCTCGAACGGAAATAATCCAGGGCTTTATCTTCCAGAAAAACGATAACCAGCGATTTGCTTTGTACGCCAAGCTGAAAACCAATCGATGCGCCAGCAGTATTGTAATACGCAACTGTTTCACTGCCGATACGCAGCGCACCTTCACCATATTCGCCGCCAATACCAAAGCCGGCTTTGATCACATTCGGAAATACCAAAACGCCCTTGGCTTTGGCTAAAAAACGATCGCCGCCCGGTACTTCTTGTTTGAAGCGTTTAAGTGTTTCATCGACTTTAATATCAATTTCGGCAGCGGTTGCAGCAAATACTGAAACTGGCAGCATAAAACTTAATATAAGCAGCAGAGCAGGGGTAAGCAGGCGGGTTAACATGGCATTATCCTCAGCGATAAACAGAACGCTAAAGTAGCATGGAAAAAGTTCATACGAAAGCAAAAAAAGCCCGCTTGCGGCGGGCTATAAACGTCTGAAACTAAACGATGCCCTGACTATTGAGATAGTCGTCGTAGTTCCCATCAAAATCAGTAATACCTTCATTTTCCATATCAAAAATTCGTGTCGCCAGAGACGATACAAATTCCCGATCATGCGAGACAAAAATCAACGTACCTTCATACTGCTCAAGCGCCATATTAAGCGATTCAATCGACTCCATATCCATATGATTAGTGGGTTCATCCATCACCAGAATGTTGGGTTTTTGCAGGATTAATTTACCAAATAACATCCGGCCTTTTTCACCACCGGACAGCACATTCACTTTCTTGTCAATTTGATGACCAGAGAACAATAAACGTCCCAAGGTCCCGCGAATGACCTGTTCATCATCTTCCGGTGCTGCCCACTGACTCATCCATTCAAACAGCGTCATATTACTTTTGAATAGATTGTCGTGATCTTGTGCGTAGTAGCCGATATTGGCATTTTCAGACCATTTAATGTTACCGGCTTTGGGGGCAATTTCACCGACAAGGGTTTTTACCAACGTGGTTTTACCGATTCCGTTTGGACCGATAATGCCAATTTTTTCACCGACTTCGACCATAAAACTGAATTTTTCAAACAGCTTATGTTCGTCTTCATAGCCCTGGGTCAGGTTGCTGACTTCCAGCGCGTTACGGAATAATTTTTTATCCTGATTAAAGCGGATAAAAGGATTAACCCGGCTGGATGGCTTAATGTCATCGAGTTGGATTTTCTCCATTTGTTTTTGTCGGGAGGTGGCCTGTTTTGCTTTAGAAGCATTGGCCGAAAAGCGCGAGACAAATTCTTGCAGCTCTTTGATCTGAGCTTTTTTCTTGGCGTTATCAGATTGCAGACGTTCCCGTGCCTGCACTGAGGCGGTCATATATTCATCATAGTTACCGGGATAAATGCGCAGTTCGCCATAATCCATATCCGCCATATGGGTACAGATCCGGTTTAAAAAATGCCGATCATGCGAAATGATGATCATGGTGCTGTTGCGTTGGCTTAAAATATCTTCCAGCCAACGAATAGTATTGATGTCCAAATGGTTAGTCGGCTCATCAAGTAACAGAATATCGGGGTCGGCAAATAATACCTGCGCCAGCAAAATCCGTAATTTCCAGCCGGGGGCGATTTCGCTCATTGGCCCATAATGTTGCTCAACCGGAATACCGACACCAAGTAATAACTCACCGGCGCGTGACTCAGCAGTATAACCATCAAGCTCTGCGTATTCACCTTCAAGATGCGCGACTTTCAGGCCATCTTCTTCGCTCATTTCCGGCAGGCTGTATATGCGATCCCGCTCGTGATGTACTTCCCACAATGCTTTATCGCCCATGATCACGACATCAATCACCCGTTGATCTTCGTAGGCGAATTGATCCTGTTTAAGTACCGCAAACGATTCATTGGGATCCCGCATGACATTGCCGGAGGTTGGCTCCTGGACGCCTGCGAGGATTTTCATAAATGTTGATTTACCGCAGCCGTTGGCACCAATCAGGCCGTAACGGTTGCCGTCACCGAATTTGACGGAAACATTTTCGAACAGGGGCTTGGCCCCAAATTGCATAGTGATATTGGCGGTGCTGAGCACGAAGAACCTCGATTAAAGCGGAATATAACGGGAAAAACCCGCCATTATACCTGCTTTAATGCTTCGCCGATAAGTCGCAGTTTTGCCTTTCGGGATAACTTCTTGATAGCGGCCTCCCGGCGACTGGCAGTGGCGCGGTCTGGGTGATTTTCCTGATAAACCAAATGTTTGGCGGCGCTGCTGTGAAAAAACTTGGCGCCACCGCGCCCACTTTGATGTTGATTTAACCGACGCGCTAAATCCGTGGTAATGCCAGTA
>DASSWO010000202.1:0-13173 GCA_035704795.1 Methylophaga sp.
GGAGTTGGACATGCTTGATCCATTTTTGCTGTTTGACGCCTTTGGCAGCAGTAATCCGGATGACTATATCGCCGGTTTTCCGCCGCACCCGCATCGTGGTTTTGAAACGGTGACTTACATGCTGGCTGGCAAAATGCGCCATGAAGACAGTGCCGGTAATGCCGGCATCATTGAAACCGGCGGCGTGCAATGGATGACGGCTGGTCGCGGTATTATTCACTCTGAGAAACCGGAACAAGAAGAAGGCTTGCTGGCCGGATTTCAGTTATGGATAAATTTGCCGGCTGAAGAAAAAATGATGGCGCCGCGCTATCAGGAAAAAGCAGCCAAGGAAATTACTGAAGAAACACGAGAAGGCGGTTTACAAATCCGAGTGGTCGCTGGCCAGACACGGCAGGGCACTCAAGGCGTTATCGATAATAGTTTTGTCGAACCGGTGTATTTTGTATTGAATGCACCGATTGATACGCTGTTTGAAGATAGCATTCCGACAGGCCATAACGCCTTTGTTTATGTCGCCAAAGGACGGGTGCAAATTGGCGATAAAGCCACGGCCGTGCCGGAAAATGCTTTGGCGGTATTAACCGATGGCGATACTGTAAAAATCCGTGCCGAAGCCGACAGTGTTTATATCGTCGTTGCCGGTAAACCTATCAATGAACCGGTAGAGCGTGCCGGACCGTTTGTCATGAATACCAGGGCGGAATTGGAACAAGCCTTTGATGATTATCGCAATGGCCGTTTTGCCTGATAGTATGAAGCCCGGTTCGCCGGGCTTTTTTGTCCACGGAGCAATCAATATTTTTCTGACAAACAAATGCTAAAAAATTTTTAACGTTTAAGAGGTATCGAAGCGATATGAATGTTGGATCATTGCTGGATTACTGGTTTATCACCATCGCGGCGATGTTTGTCATCGTCAATCCGCTGACCACGGCCTTTATGTTTTTGTCGTTATTACCAAGAACTACGGAAACCACGCGAAAAGCGGTGGCCAAACGTTCGACGATGATTGCCACCGGCGTGTTTTTTGTCTTTGCTGCATTGGGCGGTGTGATTTTTACGCTGTTTGGTATCACCCTGGAAGCATTTCGGATCGCTGGTGGGTTAATTCTGTTTGGTATTGCCATGTCGATGATTCATAAAGGTCTGGACGAGGGCGAAGCGGCCAGTAATAACGATCCGGCCAATGAAGGCAAACTGGCGCGTGATATTTCTGTTATTCCTTTGGCAATTCCATTTATGAGTGGACCAGGCGCGATTGCCACGGTGATGATTCTCACCAGTGAAGCGCCGACTATCTGGCATTTGATGCTGGTGTTTGTGTCGATTATTCTGACTACCGGCAGTTGTTATTTAGCGATGCGCTATTCACATTATTTAGTGCGTTGGATTGGCGATACGGGAAAGGAAATTATTACCCGGATTTTTGGGATAATTCTGGCAGTCATTGCCGTGCAGTTTGTTATTAACGGCGTGATAGATGTTTATCTGAATTTGCCTGTGAAGTAGGCATAAAAAAACCCGGAAAACCGGGCTTTTTTAGTTAAACAATCAAATGTTAAGAGGCTTTATCTAAAAACGGATAATCGATATAGCCTTTTTCATCGCCACCGTAAAAGCTTTCTGGATCGGGTTCATTAAGTGGCGCTTGTTTGGCAAAACGCTCTGGCAAATCCGGGTTGGCAATAAATAGCTGACCAAAGGAAATCAGATCGGCTTTGCCTTTTGCTAAGGCCTGATTACCAGTTTCATGATCATACTGACTATTAGTCATATAGATGCCATCCCACAATGCACGCAGCGAGCTGATTTCAAAATAGGGGCCGGCCACGCCGGGTTTTTCAGCGCCCATTTCGGTGACATGCAAATAGCCGAGGTTAAATTTATTCAGGGCTTTAACGGTATAGCTGAATGTCGCTTCAGGATTGGAATCATACAAATCATTAAATGGCTGTAATGGCGACAGACGCAGTCCAACGCGTTTTGGATCCCATATTTCACAAACAGCTTCAGTAACTTCCATTAACAGGCGGGCACGATTTTCGATGCTGCCACCGTATTGATCGTCACGTTTGTTGCTGCCATCACGCAGGAATTGATCCAGTAAATAGCCATTGGCACCGTGAATTTCCACGCCATCAAAACCGGCTTCAATAGCACACCGTGCTGCATGGCGGTATTGCTCGATAATCTTGGTAATATCTTCAGTTTTAATCGCTTGTGGGGTTTCGTAAGGCTTCATGCCCTCGTAAGTATAAACTTCACCGGCTGGTTTAATGGCTGAGGGTGCCAGTGGCAGCATATTGCCCGGTAACATCGAGCTATGAGATACCCGGCCGCAATGCCAGAGCTGCATATAAATTAAGCCATTAGCTTTATGCACGGCATCAGTGACTTTTTTCCAGCCAGCGACTTGTTTATCACTGTGAATACCCGGGGTTAACGGATAACCCAATGCATCATCAGCGATTTGCGAACCTTCACTGATAATCAAACCAGCGCTGGCCCGTTGGCGGTAGTATTCGACATTCATATCATTGGGGCTGAGATCGCCTGGCGTTGCACGGTTACGGGTTAAAGGCGCCATAACCATACGGTTCTTGAGGGTTAAATCACCAATTTTAATCGGCGAAAGTAGGGTGATATCGTTCATGTATTACCTCTTAGTGTGAGATGAATCTGGATGCGTAAATGCGTTGCTTAGCTGATTCAGTGATGCATTTATTGTCTGGAAATCGTTTTCACTGAAATTAGCAAAAGCTTGTTGCAGGGTTTTGACGTGCAATGGAAAAATTTGTTCAAACAATGCCTGGCCAGCTGGTGTCAGACAAACAATAAAACTGCGTTTGTCCTGCTTGCTCTGCTGACGGCTGAGCAGCGATTTGCTAATCAGCCGGTCGACAACACCAGTTAAAGTACCTTTGGTTATAAGCGTTTTTTCGCATAGCTGTTTGGGCGTCATACCATTAGTATTACCCAGTGTTGCGATGATATCGAACTGTGCCGGAGTCAGTTCAAACTGACGAATGTCATGCGCAGCAAAACATTCAAAACGCTGATAACAACGCGCCAGTTCTCGTAGTGTTTCAAAAAATACAGTTTGCGCCATACACCTGCAATATAGTTCTAACTAAAACTATATTAGTTCTAGTCAGAACTAATTGTCAAACAAAAGCTTATTGTTCAGTGTCGGTCGCGGCGGCTTCCCGAGCGAGAATTTCTTTCTTAATAAATTCGAGATTCTCCGGTACCGGATCGCAGCTGCTGGCGGGTTTCATACAGCTGGCACAGGCATAAGCATGCCAACTGGCATCGATGACTTTATCGCGCAGTTCCAGATCTTTAATTTGTCCCGCAGTGCCTATCATCGACCGGGCACGAGTCAAAATATAATCGTACATGCCTTTGCACTGCATCATTTGAATAGGATCATTGTTATCCGGGTATTGCTGATTAATTTCCATGCCGGCTTGATAAAGGTATTTCATCTCTACAAAAACCAATTTCAACGGATCACCTTCGCCAAGTTGCGATACTGCGCCAGCTTGACTGATGCCGGGGATTAACATTAATAATAGTGCCCAGATTTTCATTTCGCTCTCCCAGTGAATTATCTTTATTTTTATTTGTTTATATTACAGACCATGTGAGGGTTTTGTGTACATTGTGGTATCAGCGGGCTTAACGCTGGCTGAATGACGGCGTAGACTCTAATCTATGAAAACCGTTGACAATATTGTTTATCAAACTGGGCTTGGCAGTTTGGGCCCTGTTTTGGTTGCTATGACCGATAAAGGTGTTTGTGCCGTATTGTTTAGTGCTGCGGAATCAACATTAGTTGCCGATTTGTTAAAACGTTTTCCCAAGGCAAAACCAGCTGAAAACAGCAGTCTTAGCGAAACACTACAACAGGTGATTAATTTTATTGAATCGCCGAATCAGCCAATGACCTTGCCGTTGGATATGCGGGGCAGCGAATTTCAGCAACAAGTTTGGCAGGCTTTACTGGCTATACCGGCCGGAGATAAACGTAGCTATTCGCAGCTTGCCCAGCAGATCGGTAAACCCAAGGCCTATCGCGCCGTAGCCAATGCCTGTGCCCGTAATCCCATTGCTGTGCTAGTGCCTTGTCATCGGGTAGTGCATAAATCCGGTAATGCTTCAGGTTATTACTGGGGAGTTGAAATTAAACAGGCGCTGCAAAAACGTGAGGCTGGTCAGTAATTGCATACAGCTGATTTGTTCTCACAAGATACGGCCTGTCTTGAAATTGCCAGCGATGTCTATTTGCTCAAACAGTTTGTGACAAATGATTCAGAAAAACTGCTATCGGCAATCAACACCATTTTTTCACAAGCACCGCCGCGACAAATGCAAACACCCGGTGGCTATATGATGTCAGCGCGGCTTACTAATTGTGGCCCACTGGGCTGGGCAACGGATCGACAAGGTTATCGTTATACCGGAATCGATCCATTAACGGGCAAACCCTGGCCAGCCATGCCAGCATTATTTCAACAGTTAGCAAGCAAGGCAGCGACACTTGCTGGCTTTGCCAATTTCCAGCCCGATGCCTGTTTGATAAACGAGTATTTACCGGGCGCCAAAATGGGCTTACATCAGGATAAAGATGAGCAGGATTTTAATCAGCCGATTGTGTCGTTTTCGCTGGGACTCCCTGTGACGTTTCAGTTTGGCGGTGAAAAACGTGGTGATGGTAAACAAAATATCGTGTTATCGCATGGCGATGTGATTGTCTGGGGTCGACAAAAACGGCTGCATTATCACGGCGTACTGACATTAAAAGACGGTGAGCATCCGTTAATTGGTGCCCGTCGCATTAACCTGACATTTCGCAGGGCTTGCTGATTAGTCGACGCCCACTTTTTTAGCCAGTTCCATGGTGCGCATGCTGTAGCCCCACTCATTGTCATACCAAGCAAAGATTTTTACCTGCGTGTCATGGGTCACCATGGTCGACAAGGCATCAATAATGCTGGAACGCGGATCACCACGGAAATCACTGGAAACCAGCGGTTTTTCTTCGTAGCCAAGAATATCTTTCAAGTACGTATCGGCGGCCGTTTTTAGTAACTGATTGACTGCTTCGACACTGGTTTTTTGCTTTACTTCAAACACACAGTCGGTCAATGAAGCATTGGCCAGCGGGACCCGCACCGCATGGCCATTGAGACGGCCTTTTAATTCAGGGAAAATTTCAGTGATCGCCGTGGCGCTGCCAGTGGTGGTGGGGATCAAATTAGTGCCAGACATCCGTGCACGACGCAGATCCTTATGCGGAGTGTCCATAATTGACTGGGTATTGGTCAAATCATGGATGGTAGTGATCATGCCGTGCTCAATGCCCAATTGTTCGTGAATCACTTTAACGACGGGTGCCAGGCAATTAGTGGTGCAGGAAGCGGCAGTGACAATCCGGTGAATTGCCGGGTCAAATAAATGATCGTTAACACCCATCACTACATTTAAAACACCGGCCTGTTTGACCGGGGCAGTAACCACCACACGTTTGACACCCTGATCCAGATAATGTTGTAACAGTGCTGTATCGCGCATTTTGCCGGACGCTTCAATGACCACATCACAATGTGACCAATCGGTATCACTGATCGCTTTATTGGCAGTAAAACGAATCTTTTTATCGCCAATCAACAGATGTTGCTCATCATTGTTCGCTTCATATTGCCAGCGGCCATGCACAGAATCGAAATTCAGCAAATGGGCGAGGGTGGCTGCATCGGCAGCCGGATCATTGATTTGCACAAATTCAATATCTGGCCAATCCCACGCGGCGCGCATACATAAACGACCAATCCGGCCAAAACCATTAATACCTATTTTAAGCGTCATCAAAAACCTCTGAATGTCGTTGGACGGTCAACGATCAGCAGCAAATTATGGCTGACTGAACACTTTTTCTATCAGCGTTTAGAGCCGTTTTTGGGCTTTGCAAACCGGCTTGAATAATAGCTTTTGCCCAGTCAGGCAAATCGGGGTGTAGTTGATAAAACACCCATTGCCCTTGCCGGCGATCTATCAGTAGATTGGCTTCGCGCAGCAGCGCTAAATGTCGGGAGATTTTCGGTTGGCTGGTATCAAGGGCTTGCATCAGATCACAGACGCATAGTTCTCCTTGATCGGCTATCAGTTGAACACAACGTAAACGTGTGTCATCGGCCAGCGCTTTATGAAGTTGTAGCAATTCCATATCATCAATTTCGTCATTAATATACGAAATATCATATATATGGAAAGGCGTATGTCAATCGATTAATTTCAATATTTGCTCACCCAGTTGGATTTGATCACCGGCAACCAGCTTGCGAGCTTTGCGGGTCTCAACTTCACCGTTAACGCGGACATGGCCTTCAGCAACCAACTGTTTGGCTTCAGCGCCACTGCTGGCGAGGCCTTCAAATTTCAGCACTTTAAATAAAGCCACTGGACTGCTGAGCAGTTTTACCTCGGTAATTGTTGGGGTCATTGGGGTCACCTTAAATCAGGAAAAATGCCAAATGGCAGCTGTATTTTTAAATCAAGATAAGCGCATAATCACTTTATTATCAAAGGACTGGCTATGAAACTTATCGTTAATTTAATGCAATTATTAATTATTGCCGTGTTGATATACCCATTTTTTTATTTATGGGAAACCGACAAAATTGAAAAATTGTGTGATGGATTAGCCATCGGTATGTCAGCAGAAGACATTACTGCAAAAGCTGATCAATACTTTCTGAAATGGCACGAAAAACCATTAGCGGATACCGAAAAATGGCATTTGCAGATTATTTCCCGGGCGTCATTCGCAGGATTTAGTTGCGATATTAAAGGCATGGGCAAAAAAATGTCTTCCGCCAGAATCATTGAAGACGCGGACACACCCTGAGATGTTTCTGCATTATCTTTATCCAATTACCTAAACAAAACATACCCAACAGCGGCGCTGCATCAAGCAAAATGAATGCCACTGAAATTAATAATAATGGGAGAACAATTTTTTCCCATTGTGATACTACGGTGTTGTGGCATGCGGATTTTGCGAGTAGTCAGCGTCGACAAGATCGGCGGTTGAATTAACGCTACCAAGTCCATATACGAATAAGAGGCCACGGCAATTGCATCGGGTAAATCCGGCGCTAATTTGCTGGCGACATAAATGGTGGCCGGAACATCCGCGCCAGCGACAATACCGGTTGCGGCAAGCATCTGCCAGAGTAAAATCAAACATACCAAAGACTGACAGTAAAACCGCCCCCATCAACGTGACGAAAATACCAAATTATGCGGCAGCGTCCAGAAATAGCGTTTTCGGATTGGCCAGGAACGGACCATAATCGGTCATGGCGCCAATAACCATAAAGATTATCAGCACAAACGCACCACTTTCGGTACCCACGGTATAAAAATGTGCAAAATGCCACTTGCTTCAGCAAGGCCAGCACCTGGAATATTGGCCAGCAAGCCGGATACTAACACTAAAAGCTCGAATATCAGGGCGGCTTAACTACCAAAACTCAATTTAAATAAATCGCGATCGGGATCGGATAGTTAAACCAAAACAGCCCTCCGTATAGCATTCTTGGTCAGCCCCACCTATCTTGACGAGTAAACGCAGCGAGAAAATGTTTGCGACAGTTTAGCCAACGGCCAATCAAAAATAGGGAAAGTCTGCAGAAAAAATGAACTGGCGAAAAATTTTTGCAGTCCTATACTGTGCTTGGTTTTTTATAGCAAAAATTAACATAAGGAGCAGTAATTGGTATGACACCCGGCAGCGATGATTTATGGTTTTTGCCGTTAGGCGGCTGCGGGGAAATCGGTATGAATTTAAATCTCTATGGCCATAATGGCCGATGGTTAATGGTCGATTGCGGTGTTACTTTTGAATCTGAAACCGATATTGATGGCCTGCCTATGACGGGACGTGCCCACGTGCAAATGGCTGATCCACAGTTTATTGCCGAACGTTATCAACTATTGGATGGCCTTGTTATCACGCACGCTCATGAAGATCATGTCGGAGCGGTGGCTTATTTGTGGCCACAATTGAAATGCCCTGTATATACCACGGCATTTACCGCTGAAATTTTGCGTCGCAAGTTGGCTGAAGCCAATCTGCTGGATCAAGTACCGTTGATTATTGTCGATCCTGCTGAAAAGCGACAGATCGGTGTCTTTGAATTACGCTGGTTACGGTTGACGCACTCTATTCCGGAGCCTTTTGCTTTATTAATCAGCACCCCGGCGGGCAAGGTTTTTCATACCGCTGACTGGAAGCTTGATAAGGCGCCGGTGCTGGGGTTGCCATACAACGCCGCAGATTTTCAGGATCTGGCCAAAAATGAATTGAATGCCATGGTTTGTGATTCGACCAATGCCAATGTGCAGGGCTGGTCGGCGACTGAAGCGAGTTTGCATAAAGGCTTGTTAAAACATATTGAGCAAGCCAAAGGACGGGTAGTGGTCACCTGTTTTGGCAGTAATATTGCCCGCTTGCATACGCTGGCTAATATCGCCCAGCAAACCGGCCGGCATATTGGTTTATTAGGCCGCTCCTTGCTCAATACCTTGTCAGCCGCCAAAGCGACCGGCTTTTGGAATGGCGCTGAAACATTGGTTGATCCGGTGCACCTTTCTTACTTGCCAAAACACACCGTGTTACTGATTGCCACCGGCAGCCAGGGTGAGCCGAGAACGGCACTTAATCGTCTCAGTTTAAATAGCTTTCGGGATTTGCAGTTAGAGCCCGGCGATACCGTGATTTTCAGCTCGAAAGTGATCCCGGGCAATGAAGATGCGATTGAAGCCCTGATTGAACGTCTCAAAGCCATGCAGATTGATGTCATTGATGAAAACAATAGCGCTTTGCCGATCCACGCTTCAGGGCATCCTGCGGCGGAAGAATTGAAAGCCATGTATCAATGGGTGCAGCCGGACTGTGCGATTCCAGTGCATGGTGAAATGTTGCATATGAAAGCCAATGCCAATATTGCCAAAGCGGTCGGCATACGACAGCAATTGCTTGGCCAGAATGGCGATATGTTTTATATCGCGCCAGCTATTGGGATCAGACGACAAGCGGTAAAAACCGGCCGGCTGGGGTTAAAGCCCGGCGGTAAATTGGTTAAAGTGTATTAGGCTTTAGTTTCAAGTTTTAAGCTTCAGCTGCAAAGTTCGGGCCACGCCGTTCGGCGGCGACACGACGCTCAATCACAGGTTTTTGATTTTTTTTGCGCCGATCACGACGTCTACGCCGATCTTCATTAACCACCCAGGGACTGTCAGTCGTTAACGTTTCAGGCTGACGGATACTGCTGCTAGGCGGTGAATAGCTGTAACTGTGCCGATAAACGCGCGGTATTTCAATCATACTCGCTACCCAAATAAAGCTTGTGTAAGACTGTAGCGGACTGATTTTTAATAACTTTAATTAAAATCACAAGCAGATTACAAAGCCAGTGGTCAGTGGCTGCATCCGCCGGTAAACTGAATTTATTCAGTTCGCAGGGGTAACTATGCACTCAGCATTAAAAGTGGGTTTGGCTTTAGGGAGTGGTGCTGCGCGGGGTTGGGCGCATATTGGCATTTTGAATGCACTCCAAAAAGCCGGCATCAAAGCCGATATTGTCGTCGGTACCTCAATCGGTGCTCTGGTCGGTGCCGCCTATTTATCCGGGCATATTAAGCCATTGGAAAGCTGGTTGGCCGATTTGAACCGACTTGAAACGGCCCGTTTTTTTAGACTGCCGGCAGCCTCTAACGGGCTTGTGAAAAAAGACCGTTTTCAGAAGTTTTTAACTGAATATGTGGCGGCGGAAGATTTGCAAATTGCTGATTTACCCGCAGCCTATGCAACGGTTGCCACGCATTTACACTCAGGTCGTGAAATCTGGAATACCGAGGGTAATGTGCTTGAAGCCGTCTGGTCATCGATTTCTTTACCCGGCTTATTTCCAGCCATCAAACAGAAAGATCGTTGGCTGATTGATGGTGGTTTGGTTAATCCAGTGCCGATATCAGTGTGCCGGGCATTAGGTGCTGATATTGTTATTGCCGTGAATCTGAACGGCGATATTCTGGGCAAACATTTGCAGATGTCTGTACCAGATAATGATTTTGAAAATCCCACGCTTGCCAACCGTATTACTGATTTTGTCAGTAATTACACCGGTAATTTATTTAATGGCAACAATAAAGATGATGATGCGCCTAATATTTTTGATGCCATCGCCGCGTCAGTTAACATTACGCAAGATCGTATTACGCGTAGTCGGATGGCTGGCGATCCCCCGGAGATTTTATTACAACCGAGATTGGCAAATATTGGTTTGCTGGAATTTTACCGTGCCAATGAGGCAATTGAGGCCGGCGAACGCGCTGTACAAAAAGCCTTGCCGGATATTCGCCGATTACTGGGATTAGCCGAATCTGATGACGCTAAAAATTGAGGTTATCTAAGGCAAATTTCCCGTCTCGGGCTGGTGTATAGTCGGGTAAATAATAAAGTATTAAAAAATCACAGGAGAGAGATATGGCCAGTGTTTTAAAAACGACTCACCATGGCGGTTGTCCGCATGATTGCCCTGATACTTGTTCGATGGTTTATGAAGTTGAAAACGGCAAACTTCTCAGCGTTAAAGGCAATGCCGAGCATCCGATGACCCGCGGTGGTCTCTGTGTCAAACTGAAAGATTACGAAAAACGCCATTATCATCCCGATCGTTTGTTACATCCGATGCGTCGCATCGGGCCCAAAGGCAGCGGTCAATTTGAACGGATAAGCTGGGATGATGCGCTTGATGAAATCACCTCACGTTGGCAAGCCATTATCGAAGAGCACGGCCCGCAGGCGATTATTCCTTATAGCTATTTAGGCAATCAGGGTTTGGTACATGGTCTGAATGGCGCCGATGCATTTTTTAATAAGATGGGTGCCACCGTTTGTGAGCGGACATTTTGTGGTGAAGGGTCCTGCACCGCCTGGTTATTGACTGTTGGTCCGACGGCCGGCGTTGATCCGGAAAGTTTTATCCACTCTAAATACATTGTGATTTGGGGCTGTAACTCGGTCAGCACCAACCTGCATCACTGGCATATCGTTAAAGACGCGCAAAAACGCGGTGCCAAAGTGGTGGTCATTGATCCGTATAAATCACGCACTGCCAAAGAAGCTGATTGGCATATTGCGCCGCGTCCCGGTACTGATGGCGCATTGGCGATGGCGATGATGCACACCATTATCGAACAAGGCCTGCACGATACCGATTACATCGAAAATTACACCGAGGGTTATGACGCACTCGCTGAACGCGTAAAAACCCGCACCCCGGAATGGGCTGCAGAAATCACTGGCGTTCCAGCAGAAGATATTCGTAAGTTTGCAATGGAATTTGCCACCACCCAACCCGCAGCGATTCGCCTCGGTGTCGCGCTGGAACGTAATTACGGTGGTGGTCAGGCGATTCGTGCCATTACTTGTTTGCCAGCTTTGACCGGTGCCTGGCGTCATGTTGGTGGTGGGGCACTGCAATTCCCGGTTTGGGAGCATCCCTATAAATTTGATGTCATTTGCCGGCCGGATTTAATTCCAGAAGGTACACAAGTGGTTAACGCCATTCAAATCGGCCGGGCCTTGAACGGTGAAATGGATTTGAAAGTCCCTATCAAATCAATGATGTGCTGGAATGCCAATCCGGTCACGCAGGCTGCCGAAACCGACAAAATTGTTGAAGGTTTGATGCGCGAAGATTTATTTTTGGTGTCGGCTGAGCATTTCTTGTCAGATACTGCCTCGTATGCCGATATCGTTTTGCCGGCTACCATGGGCGCTGAACATGAAGATATGATTTTGTCGTGGGGCCATTTGTATCTGACCTATAACGAAAAATGTGCAGAAGCGCCCGGTGAAGCACTCCCTAATCAGGAAATCTTCCGCCGTCTGGCTGCACGGATGGGCTATACCGAAGACAACTTCAAATGGTCAGACAGCGAATGTCTGGAAAACTATGTTGATTGGAATGCACCGGCCTGTGACGGTATCGATCTGGAATACCTGCGCCAGCATGGTTATGCACGACTCAATGTCGGTACACGTGATGACAGGGCACCGCACAAAAACGGTAATTTCCCGACACCGACAGGCAAATGCCATTTTCAGGTAGAAGGTGCAACCAACTTTGTCGCCGGTCCTTTCCGGCAAATGTATGAAGGCTTTCAGCCGGGTGAGGCGCTCGACAGTCTGCCGGATTATGTGGCATCAAGAGAAACACCGCAGACCAATCCGAAGTTAGCCGAACGTTATCCGCTGAATATTATTTCGCCGAAAAGCCATGGCTTTATTAATTCCAGCTACGCCAACATGGACACTAAACTTAAAGTCCAGGGTGAACAGTTTGTATTGATTAATGCCCGTGATGCCGATATGCGTAATG
Organism: Methylophaga sp.; assembly: GCA_035704795.1. Lineage (GTDB taxonomy): Bacteria > Pseudomonadota > Gammaproteobacteria > Nitrosococcales > Methylophagaceae > Methylophaga. Next base: position 12,459 of record DASSWO010000202.1, read on the forward strand.
TGCAAAATGGCGACACAGTTAGAGTATTTAATGACCGTGGTGCCTTTGAAGGTGTCGCGCAAATCACTGATGATGTTAATGCTGGTCTGGTGGTAGCGACGTTAGGTTACTGGCGGCAGTTAAATAAAGGCACCGTGAATTGCGTGAGTTCAGCTGAACTGGTGGATATGGGCAATGCACCGACCTTTACTGATAATTTGGTACAGGTCGAATTGGCTCAATAATACCGAGTAATCCTTTAAAAGGCGCAGGATCAGGAATCCTGCGCCTTTTTTATTGCGCACGATTTATACAGCGTGCCGACATAGAAAAAATATCCTAAAAATTCCAGATTGGCTGAGCGGTTGGCATGACTGCCGATGCTGCTTAAATCACCCTAAATCAAACGGTGCTGCGGTTTTAACCTTCGTCTATAAAAGTTAAGTTATTGTTTTTATTTTATAAAAAACGAGGTTTAAACAATGGCAGAAGCGCAAGGTGCAACATTTAATGCTGATAAAGGCTACGTCGCTTTTTTAGGTTGGAGTCTGGCGGCTGTAGAAGCAGCTGCATCATTTGATAGGCGTTATGTGGTGGTTGCACCGGACTGGGCAGAAGCTTATTGCAAAGAACACGATATTCCCTATATCCCATGGAATTTTGAACGGCTCAATGACCGTTCCATGGAAATTGCCCAAACGTTAAAAGAGCGGGGCGTCGATGTGGCTATACCGTT
>DASSWO010000210.1:0-10042 GCA_035704795.1 Methylophaga sp.
TGATGTGGTTGCCGCCGGTCTCGGCAAAATTGCACCGCTGCTGGTCGATTACCATCACATTGTCCAGCAACTACAGCATGACCACAGCGAGGCGATTTTAGCGCGCCTTGAAAAAGCTCAGCACCAACTTGAAGCAGCAGATGGCTGGAGTCTTGAGCAACAGGTAGAAACCGTGATTTCCAAATTATCACTGGATGCTGACGCCGAATTTGCTAGTTTATCGGGCGGTATGAAACGCCGGGTGTTACTGGCGCAGGCGCTGGTCAAAGCGCCGGATATTTTGCTGCTTGACGAGCCGACTAACCATTTGGACATTGCGTCAATTACCTGGCTGGAAGGCTTTTTGAAAAGTTATGGCGGCACACTGCTGTTTATTACCCATGACCGGAGTTTCCTGCAGGCTTTGGCAACGCGAATTGTCATGCTGGATCGCGGTCAGATAAGCAGTTATCCGGGTGATTACCGTAACTTTCTGGATAAACGTGAGGCGATGCTGGCCGCTGAGGCCGAGCAACAAGCGCAGTTTGATAAAAAGCTGGCGCAGGAAGAAGTCTGGATCCGTCAGGGCATTAAAGCGCGCCGTACCCGTAATGAAGGCCGGGTCAGAGCGCTGGAAAAACTCCGCAAAGAACGCAGCCAGCGCCGTGACTTGCAAGGCAACGTTAATATGCAGCTGCAAGAAGCGGATCGTAGCGGCAAGCTGGTCGTGGAAGTCGAAAATATCACTCAGGCCTATAGTGGCCGAACCTTATTCAAAGACTTTTCCACGCTGATCCAGCGCGGCGATCGCATCGGTATTATTGGCCCCAATGGTTGTGGTAAAAGCACGCTATTGTCGATTCTGCTGGGCCGTGAACAGCCACAATCAGGCACGGTAAAACTTGGCACCAATCTACAAATTGCTTACTTTGATCAGTTGCGCAGTCAGCTTGATGAGCAGGCCAATGTTGTTGATAACGTCGGCCAGGGTCGTGATTTCGTTGAAATTAATGGCAGTCGCAAACATATCATCGGATATTTGCAAGATTTTCTGTTTACGCCGGAACGCGCCCGTACGCCGGTCAAAGCGTTATCGGGGGGAGAGCGTAATCGGTTATTGCTGGCAAAATTATTCACCCAGCCAGCAAATTTATTGGTACTGGATGAGCCTACCAACGATCTTGATGCTGAAACCCTGGAGTTGCTGGAAGATCTGCTGCTCGGTTTTGCTGGTACTTTGCTGCTGGTCAGTCATGATCGGAGTTTTCTGAATAATGTGGTCACCAGCTGTATCGTTTTTGATGACGATGGCGACGTTCGTGAATATGTCGGGGGCTACGATGACTGGTTACACCAACGTCAAAGCCGCAGTGAAAAACCAGCTACGAGAAATATGGCTAATGCGGCATCACAGCCCACGAAAACAGTGAAGAAAAAATCGACGCTGACTTATCAGGAGCAGCTGGATTTAAAAGCGCTGCCACAACAAATTGAAAAACTCGAGAAGCAACAAACCGCTCTGACCGAGAAAATGAGCGAGCCTGATTTTTATCAGCAAGCTGCCGACAAAATCGCTGCAGCGCAGCAGCAACTGGCTGCTCTGGAAGCAGACCTTGAAGCGACATTTGATAAATGGGCAGCGCTGGAAGCCAAACAAAATCAGTAACGATGGATGCCACCATGGCGTTTTTGTTTAACCACAAATATCGCCGATGAGGATAACAGGGGATGGCAACAGACAAATCTGCGTTATTTGGATTTTGCTGAGCAGCATTTGCATTACCGGTCCAGTGCTGGTCAATTGAACTGGATGTGTTTTATCAATACCTGCAAAAAAATCCCGCGGTTAGCGGGATTTTTTAGTTAGAATTTAATACACGTTTTAGGTCTACTCATCGAGCAAAGCATCACGATGATCTTCGCGCAGTCGTGGCAAGATCCACATTTCATACATGGATACGACCCACATAAAGCCGAAAGACAATGCCATCGCGGCACCTGCGAGCAAAACAAAATAAGCAAAGTTGGGATGGAGCTTGGTCAGCCACCACGCAGAAATATCAATCAGCAGAAAAATGTACGGCATCGAAATGACGGTGACTTTTAATGCTTTTGGTACCCCGGCAGCCAAACTGAAAACCAGACCGACAAACATAAAGATAAAGGCGATACCAAATAAATGGATATGAGACACCCGTGCCAAAGCAGTAATACTGGCACCGGTATCGACCAGTGCACGGTCTTTAATAGCCTGAAAATCTGAATAATCTGGAATTGTGCCGCCGGCATCCGCATTATGGCAGATAATACATTTTGCCTCGAAGATCTGTTGAACACCGGTACTTTCGTAGGCTTCTTCAGTGGCACCACTGTGGATCCACTGAATAATTTGTGCCCGTTCTTCATCGGTTGCCATTGGTTTCATGGAACCATGGAGCTTGTTTTCCAGCAGTGAGTTATTACGGTTACCGTAATAACTGTAAACGATGTCATCCACCGAAAGACCGTATTCGCCATCGGCCAAACCATGTGTCAGTTGAATTTGTACCAAAGCCATCAAATAACCGACTGCAACGACAACAAGATAGCCGGTAAACAATGCTTTTAGTGAAGTCCCTTGACTGGCAAGATTAAGTCTGTGAACTGATGCCATTTTTAGATTCCCTTGTGATTTTTGTGTTTATTCTAAAACAATGCGCCTTTGCTGAGTAGCGCTTTAACCAATTATTGAGCAAAAACTTCTTTCAGGAGGTCAGTAGTGCGGGCCGCTGGATTTTCACGGATGTTTTGTTCTTCCTCGGCCAGCATAACAAACAGGCCAGTTAATGCCTGATCAGTAACATATTGCGTTAAGTCCATATTGAGATTCTGGCCGAGCATAGGGATGGCCTGCATCTGATCATCCAGTTGATTGTAATAGCGGGTAGCACCAACCTGATTGAGAGCGTTATCAACTACCGGGGAGAACAATGTCACCAATTGCGGCCGGGTCTTGTCTTCAAAATAGCGGGTGGCTGCGTCATCTTCGCCTTGTAAAATCTCTCTGGCATCCTCAATAGTCATTGTTTTGATGGCATTAATCAGTAGTTCGGTGGCTTGTGGTGCAGCATGTTCAGCGGCCCGGTTGATACTGGTTTCAAAGTCATCAGCCAGTTGGTCCATGCCGAATTGCCTCATTAAATCGGATGCTTGCTGCACCCGGGGAGGCAGCGGAATACGGATTTCAGGATTATTCAGATAACCGCCTTGCTGACCAATGGTTGAAATTGCCCGGCGACTACCGATTTCCAGCGCCTCACGCAGACCGTTAATCATTGTGTCGTTGTCGAGTCCAGCCACGTTACTTTCCTGACCGAGCATTAATTTACCCGCATCTTTGAAATCCTCGAGCATTTTCCCCCAATCTGCCTGGGCAGCGGGCGTAATCAGTAGCAGTAACAGCAACGTCAGGTTTGATGGCTTCATATCAGCTTCCTTGTGCAAATCAACAACGGTTTATTGTGCGCTTTCAAAGTCAATGTTCAAGTATGAAAAGCGACCAGACAAAAAAAAGCCGGTGACCAGCACCGGCTCGTTGCAAAAATCGCGAAATCTTTAGCTTGGAACGACGTTTTCTGCTTGTGGGCCTTTTTGACCCTGCGTCACTTCCATGGTAACCGCCTGACCTTCTTTCAATGTTCTGAAACCATCAGATTTGATTGCACTGTGGTGGACGAAAACATCCGGACCATCAGCACGTTCAATAAAACCGAATCCTTTTGCATCATTGAACCATTTAACTGTACCTGTAACTTGCTCTGCCATATCAACCTCAATTTCTAAAACATTGCCGATCTAACTCCTAAACCGGCTTTCTACTGCCCCTTAAAAAGGGACTAACTGCATTGTACGCTCAAAAAAAGGCAAAAAGTCACGTTTATTTTTCAGTTTTAGCAAATTTTTTTAATGACTTTTTTACAAAAACTAACGTAACGTAAGTTATGTTTTGATTTAAGATATTGATCTAATTAGAAAATATTACTAATATTGTTGCCGGAAAACGAAATCATGATTTGATACAACGTATTATCAAAAAACTGTCATTATTCTGTAACATGCGCGTTTTCAGGCTTGTTTATCCCTATTTAGGGACAAAATCAGCTGGTGGTGTAGAGCCTTCACCGAAGAAGAATTTCTCCATTTCAGTTTTTAAAAACGTCTGAGATTTTGGATCAGCCAACGACAGGCGATATTCATTAATCAGCATCGTTTGTTGGCTCAACCACATTTGCCAGGCTTCTTTGGAAACTGATTCCCAAAGCTGTTTTCCCAAATCACCGGGATACGGCGGAAAATCCAGACCTTCAGCTTCTTTATTGAGTTTGATGCAATGTACTGTGCGTGCCATTAAAAACCTCTTGCTAATTCTTGGGTAAGCGTTCTCGCTGGTGCCGGCAGGCCCAGCGAGGAAATATTTTCTATTTTAACCCAGCGTTGCTGGTCCGTGTCACGGATTGCCAAAACCGGCTGATTCAGTTCAATCAGTAGCGGCGTAATGATCAGCCGGTAATGGGTAAAAGCATGGCGAATATCTGCCAACGTCTGAAAATCACTGATATTTGTTTCACTGAGCATAGGACTCAGTTCTGCATCCATGGCCATTTCAGGGAAGCTCCATAAGCCGCCCCAGATTCCCATTTCAGGTCGTTTTTCTAATAACAGTTGGCCGTCATGATGAAATATCAGCCAGCGGATTTGTTTACTGGGGATGGCTTTTTTGGGTTTACTGATCGGATAGGCCGTCGGTGCCCCTGACAGAAAGGCCTGACAATCCGTATTAAACGGACAATCCATGCAACGCGGTTTACTGCGGGTACATAACGTCGCGCCCAAATCCATCTGTGCCTGGATATAATCATTAATGCGCTGTGCAGGCAGCAAATCTTCTGCCAATTGCCATAAATCAGTTTCAGCTTGTTTGTCGCCTGGCCAACGTGGCTCGGCAGTATAACGCGCCAATACCCGCTTAACATTGCCATCAAGAATCGGATATGGCCGTTTATACGCCAGTGCCATAATGGCACCGGCAGTTGAACGGCCGATACCGGGTAAAGCCATTAAAGCCTGAAAATCATTTGGCAAATTGGCATCATGCTCAGACACCATTAATTGTGCGGCCTTATATAAATTACGGCCGCGTGCGTAATAACCCAGGCCTGCCCAATATTGTAAGACGTCATCAACACTGGCTTTTGCCAGCGAATCAATATCCGGAAACCGTTCGGTAAACCGCAAAAAATACGGAATTACGGTGACTACCTGTGTTTGCTGCAGCATGATCTCGGAGAGCCAGACACGATAGGGCGTCGCTGGTTGCTGCCATGGCAGATTCCTGCGGCCGTGCTGATCAAACCAGTCAAGCAAACGCTGGCTGAAATCCTGATTGATGGTCATAACGATGCTACCGCAGCTTCATACTGCGGCAGGGACTGACAAATCAGAATAAACCTTTTAATTTATTTTTAACGTCTTCTTTCAGTTGTTCTTCAACAGAAGGTTCTTCCTCAGCGGGTGTTGCATCTGCCGGTTCGGATGTTTCATCAGCAGCTGGCGGCGCGGTGCTTTCAGTTTCAGTGGTGGCATCGGCTTCTGTAGCTGTATTGCCGCCTAAGGCGTCACCTAATAAACCACCAAGATCGTCACCGAGTTTTTCTTTGAGTTTCTCTTCAGCCTTGGCTTTTAATTCTCCGGTCGCTTGCTCTTTAACAATCGCTGCTAAATCAACACTGGGCTTGGGTTCGTCAAACGTACCCGTAATTTTGATTGGAATAGTCACCCCTTTAAGCTCTTCCAATTCTTTACCACCCTGACCTTTAGATGTACCGACAATAGATACTCGCAGGCTGTAATCAATGGTTTCTTTCGGCAGACTGGCTTTACCCTCACCATTAATACGTAAAAGGGGCGACATCATTTCCAAATCATCATTAGAGATAATACCGTTATTGGCGGTGAATGAACCGGTCAATGAACTGAAATCGGTCGATTCGGGCGCGCCCGCATCGGATAGCTTTTGGCCGCTTAACGCGGCTTTGGCTTTACGGATAATTTCAGCAACATTAATGCCTTTCAGTGCACCATCACTAAATGAAAAATTACCACTGCCATTTAAGGTTTGTTTAATGGCATCAATGTCTTTACCGCTGCCATTAAGTTTGACAGTGGCATCCGCTTTACCAGAAATTTTGTCATCACCGGTCAAATCCTTTAAAAGCGGGCCGGCCTGGATGCCTTGCAAACGCTCATCAATGGCCAATTTCAGCACTTCACCACGCGCATCAACAGTCACATTACCCTGGTATTTACCTTGATATAAATCAGCCTGCATAGGGTTCAACTTGATGAGGCCATCTTTGGCATCAATGGTTATCAACACATTTTCACTGGTAATACCACTGGCTTTGAGTTTGCCAATTTTGAGGCTGCCTTTGGCATTAATTTCACGCAATGTATCTAAAGGCAATTCAGTGGCACCTCCCGCGGCAGCACTGGCGGGGGGAGCCGCCTGTTGATCACCTTCTTTAACCGGCGGCAGATAGCGATCAGCATCAATTTCGTCCAGACTCAAGTCAAAACGATAACCCGGCTCGGCAAAGTTTTCTATGCCAAATTGTCCGGTGATTTGGCTTTGATCTAAGGTTAGCTGCAAACCAGTCGCATTGATATGATTAGTAGAACCTTCTAACTGAGTTTGCAGGGCAATATTTTCCAGCGTGCTGCTGTCAGCCATTTCTGGCAACTCAATGTTCATGTCACCGGCCAGCTTGCGAAGGTTAAATGGTTTGATTTGAATATTGCCATTAAATGTTGGTTTTTCAGCAAGAATATCGCGGGCATCGATCTTACCGTTAACCATCAGAGCCTGAACTTGGAGTGTTAAATCAGCAAGTGACAAGGTTTGTTTGGCCAGGTCAGCTGATAAATCAGTGCTTAATTTAAAGTCAGTATTACCACCTGGCAAAGCTGGATCGCTGATATTACCGTCGACTGACAAATTTTTAACGGAATATAACTGACTGCCGAGGTTGGCATCGACTTCAGCTGTTAATTGTGCCGTTAATTTCTGCTCATCATTGCTGGCGATAGTTTCTAAGTTAAATTCACGTAAGGTGACAACTTGTTTAACCATATCTGCAGCAATATCGGCATTCAACGAGAGATTAGCTTTATCAATAGGCAGTTCTTTGCCTTCAGCAAGCGTGGTTAATGTCAGATCATTAAGTTGATACTGCTGTTTTTCGAGGTCAACCATGATTTGAGTAGCCAACTTAATGTGGGCTTTAGCTTCAGGCTTAGCGCTGATTAAATCAAAATTCATATTCAGTGCTGTTGGTTTACCCGGAATCAATGGATCCGTTTCAAGATTCAGATTGCGTAATTGATAGTTTTCACCCGTTTGTGCATTTGACCAGAGAATATTGGCGTTGGTTAATTGCACACCGGCAATACTTATGGCAGCTAACGCTGGTGGAGCATCTTCGACAGCTTCAGGAGCTGCTTCCTTAATTTCGGTTTCTGTCTCAGCATCGAGTTTGGTCAGATCCTGCCAGTTGTTATTGCCGTTTTTATCGGTTTCCAGATTCAGTACCAGACCATCAAGCACGATGGTATCCATTACCAGTTCTTTCTTCAGTAGCGGCAATAATTTGATGCGGATCTCAGCGCTGTCAACCCGTGCAAAGCTTTCGGCAGGAAAGCCACTGGCATTGCTCAAAGATAATTGTCCCAGTTCCAGGGCAATCCACGGAAACACCGACAGACCAATATCACCCTGAATACTCAGTTGCCGTCCGGTGGCTTTTTCGACCTGGCTGGCAATTTCATCCTTATAATCATTCGGGTCAACGACAAAAGGAATGGCGACTAGTGCTGCAACGGCCAGAACCAGAACAATAACGATGACTTTAATAAGGGTGCGCATGATGAAGTCCTGTGCTAAAAAATCCTAAAAACATGATAAGCCATGGTGGCAGGATTACGAAATCTTCAAGACTTTATAGCCGAAATAATCGTAATCCAGAGTGCTGTCATAACGTTGGCCTGCTTCAACCAATAATGGTTCGTCACTGGTTTTTAAACGTATTTTACGTTTAGGGCTGAATAACCCTTTTTCAGTGAGTAAGCTGGGTTTATCCGGCTCTGATAATAATAAAGCGAGCATCTGTGACGCTTCGCCATCTGGTGTACAGTGACCAGCACTGACTTCACCGGCCAATAATGCCAAGCCTATTTGAGTCTGATCGGTGCCAATATGTAACCAACGAACCACGCCCAGTTTTGGCAATAATGGCGATTCACTGACAGCAAGCAAATCACCGATATGTATATTTTTACAATCGGCGGTATTACGCGTCAGCATTAAACCTTCCGTACCTTCATTTAGCATCAACCATTGTTGCTGCGTTGCCAGCATATCGCCGGATAACAAGGCATGAATAGATTTGAGACCATAATTGACGCCAACGGTTCGCGGTTTTGCCAGTGACAGCCGATCACTGCGGCGCTCGTAACTACCATTTAATTGGGGAATCGCCTGATTTAACAGCTGCTTTTCGATACTACTCAGCGATTGTTGATGTTTGACTAATTTGTCGATTTGTCTCAATAAAGTTTGAACATTGAACAACCGGGTGGTCTTAGCCATGCGAATTTCTGGGGCAGTCCGGGCCATCGCCTGTGGTAAATTATCCGCCTGACAATCGATACAAAAATGACCGGTCAGCAAAAATTGACTGGTGATATGCATCTGTTTTTCACTGAGTAAACTTATCTCAGTATCAGCAATTAACGGCGCCAACAATTGAAACATCTTGACTACTGCAAAACGCGGCATGCTGTAAGGATCGGCAATACCCGTCAGCAGAATTTGTCCGTACATACGATAAAAGTCACTGACAGGTGCCGGTTTTTTACTAAATTCCGGAATACGTTTCAGGCAGTCAGCAGCTTCTAAATACAAATAGAGCTGATGTAACTGCCAATGCCCGTTGTCAGGCGGTTGTTGATAATGCTGATAAGCGTGCAAGATTTGCCAGGCTAAGACTTCAGCGCCATGCAGCAGGCACAATAAATAAAAATTATTTTCGTCTGGCCGCTGGCCACGTTGATATTGTTGCCATGCACAGTTGAGATATTGCGCAGCAAGCAAATGCAGCGATTGCTGAAATTGGCGCAGAAACTTACGTTTTTCAGTTAATTGCCGGCTGTCAGCCCGCAGCGCAGCACTATCCCGTTCAAACACCATTTTACTGAGCGTCTGCCGGTATTCATCGAACAGCGGCAGTTTTTTTTGCAAACTTAAATTGAGTCCACTCAGTGTTTGCAAATGACTGAGCAGTGTACTGATTTTCTGATGTGGGTCGGCGGGTAGTTGTTGCAACCATGTGGCCAGCAGCGCCGGATCGGTAAAAGTGTCGGTTTTTTTGCCGGACTCAAGACTGGGAAGTTTTAGGTTGAGTGATGGTAAATCGCTCGCCGGTTTACGGCGCGTTAATAATTGTTTATTTAACTTTGCGGCCCAGCCAACAAGTTTTGAGGGTATTTCAGGTTTTGCATGGGTGAATGCCCGTGGTGCTATTGAGGGTAGGATTTTTTGCGGCTTAGGGCCGCGAATTTGATCATCGATCAGATTCAATGCTTCTGAAAAATTAGCGGTACGAAGCGGCTTTTTGATAATAATGTCGACAGCTTCAGTGACATTACCGTGACTGGTTAATAAAGCGCTGAGACCATTTTCCTCGCGTTGTTGCCAGGCACCCAAGCCTTCCGGATAGTCAAAACAATAGACTTTAAGCTCTGCTTGAGTGTCATCGCTTAATACCCAGGGGTGACTGAGCAAATCAGCCGCCAGGCTGAGCATTGATTTAAGCGAGCTTTTATCAATCTCATTGAGGCCGCAGGCTTTAATTCGTAAGGTCATAATCAGGGGCTTTCTGGATCAGCCTCAATGATCTCGGTTTCGATACTGCGAATACGTACCGTTTTAATAATGTTATCGGCCGTTTGAATTACCTCTATTACATAA
>DASSWO010000283.1:0-3261 GCA_035704795.1 Methylophaga sp.
ACGGCCATCATTTCCATACGATTATTGGTGGTATCTTTTTCCGCGCCGGAGAGTTCTTTTTCACTATTTTTGGCCCGCATAACAACGCCCCAGCCGCCCGGCCCCGGATTGCCACTACAAGCACCATCGGTAAAAATTTCAACGTGATCCATAGGGTCCCTGTCGTGTCACCGCTTTGCCGGCCAGACCAGCACCGGGAAATAAATTAGGCCGTTTCCACTGACTGCGCAGTGGCGTAATCAAAAAACGACGCTTTTTGGCAACAATCACCGTCACCGCGCCAAAATATGGCCAGAAGCGTGGCCCAAAACGCGCTAAAAATTTACTGCCAAATCTTTTGTAGCGGCGATTAACTGGTAACTGAAAAATAAATGCCCGCCGTTCCACCACCTCAAAATCAAGCAGCGTCAGCCAGTCTGTCAAACGCCAGCGACTGAAAAAATGTCCCCGCCAGGGCTGTTTACTTCGCCAGCTAAATAAGCGCCGCAAGCCCCATAAACTGAGCGGATTAAAGACAAACAAGATTACGCTGCCGTCTTCACTCAAAATCCGATCAGCTTCACGTAACAATTGATGAGGCGCTTCAGCAAACTCCAGCGCATGCGTAATAACCAGCTGATCGACGCTTGCCGATTTAAATGGTAAAAATTGATTATTGGCCTGTAGTTGCCCCTGCTCATCCAGCCACGCTTGATAACAGGGGCGGGTGAATGTCGGCAGAATCTGCTTACCACCACCAATTTGCAATTGGAAATAGCCGGTAAAACCTGACGAATGTCTTTGCAACCAGTTTTTTTCAGCCGCCAGCACTTGTGTTCCCAGTGGGCTTTGCCACCAGGCTGTTATCTGCTGTTGTGCTGTTTTATCATGGTTCATAACAAATATAGGAGCTCAATGTGTCAGTACATGCCGTTGCAGCGTTTAACGATAATTATATCTGGCTGATCCAATCCTCGCAGAACCGGCGGGTGTTGATTGTCGATCCCGGTGATGCCCAGCCGGTATTGGCGACATTACAACAAATGGATCTGATCCCGGCGGCCATTTTGATAACCCATCATCATCATGATCATACTGGCGGTATTGCTGCACTTCGTAAACAATTCAATATACCGGTTTATGGCCCGGGTGCTGAACAAATCAATGGACTGACAGATACCCTAGGTGCCGGTGACATATTACGCCTTAATGATCTTGACGAGATTAAGGTATTGGATACCGGCGGACATACCCCCGGCCATATCAGTTATTTAATGGCCAACCAGCTGTTTTGTGGTGATACCTTATTTGCCGGCGGTTGTGGTCGTTTACTGGGTGGTACTGCAGCGCAGTTGTTTGCATCTTTGCAACAGATCGCCTCATTACCCGATACCACGAAAATTTACTGCGCCCATGAATACACGCTGGCTAATTTGCAATTTGCCTTAGCTGTCGAGCCCGACAATACCGCACTACAACAACGGTTTTCAGACAGCAAAGCCATGCGGGCTAACAATCAGCCAACAATACCGTCGACTTTGGTCCTGGAAAAAGCCACCAATCCATTTTTGCGCTGCGAAACGGCTGATGTTAAGCAGGCTGCCGAGCAGCAAGCAGGTCAGGCTTTGGATAACCCGCTTGCTGTTTTTAAAGTCCTGCGACAGTGGAAAGATAATTTTAAAGCCGCCTGATTACATCTGGTATTTTCATAACAAAAGTCTTTGAATCACCACAAGCATCTTTTACGATTTATCCCAGCCATACTGTAAACGTGGGGATTTTTCTATTACGCTTTCCAACCTTATCCGATTATGAGCCAGCTGGATTTTGTGCCAGCTGTTGGTTTAAATGTAACTCCATTTGCGGGAATGGAATGATGATGTCATTGGCATCAAAAGCCAGTTTAACTTGCTCTAAAAGTTCGGCTTTGGCGATGCCAAAATCAACGCTTTTCACCCATGGCCAGACGATAAAATTAACACTGTTATCAGCCAGCTCATCAACCCGGATAATCGGCTCGGGATCTTTCAAAACCATGGGATGAGCAGTAACAATATCGTTGAGGATCTGCTTGGCTTTAAGCAGATCACTGTCATAGCTGATACCAAACACCAAATCCACCCGCCGGGTATCGCGCGCCGAATAATTGGTAATGGTGTCGGCATAAATCTGACCATTCGGAATAATAACTTCGCGATTATCGGTGGTACGCATAATCGTGCTGAAAATGGTGATCTGTTCAACAATACCGCTGACATCAGCCACCTCAACAAAGTCGCCTAATTTAAACGGCCGATTAACAATCAGCATGACACCCGCTGCAAAATTCTGCAGCGAGTCCTTTAATGCCAAACCGACAGCGAGGCCAGCTGCACCCAAAACTGCAATCATCGAGGTGGTATTAACGCCCAACTGATCCAACGCGGCAATAATGATAAAAATCAGCAATATAACTTTGGCAATGGTGCTGACAAAGTTAATCAGTATGGGATCTATATTAGCCCTTACCATCAGTTTACGAGCCATTTTGATCAGCCAATTCACCACCACACGGCCAATCAGAACAACAGCGATCGCCAGAAAAATATTCAGCAGCAAATCACCCATTAAACTTCCGCTTTGCATGTTAAGTCCTCTGTTGCAAGGTTTTGACAATATCCCGAATCAATGCCGGCCCCTGATAAATCAGACCACTATAAATTTGCACCAGTGCCGCGCCCGCATCGAGTTTAGCCTTGGCATCTTCACCACTGTTGATACCACCGGCAGCAATAATTGGCACCTTTGCCGGCAGCGCCTGACGAAATTGGCGGACAACCTCTGTCGACTTGGTAAATACTGGCCGACCACTTAAACCACCCGTCTCTTCAGCGTGCTTTAAGCCTTTAACGGCATCACGATCTAAAGTGGTATTGGTGGCAATGACGGCATCAATCTGAAAACGGCTGAAGGTGTCAGCCAGTTGTAATAACTCTTCGGCCGTTAAATCCGGTGCTACTTTGACGGTCATCGGCACATAGCGTCGATGTTTTGCCGCTAAATCAGCCTGACTGTTTTTTAAGCTATCCAATAAATCATCCAACGCTTTGCCAAACTGCAAGCTGCGCAGCCCCGGTGTATTTGGCGATGAAATATTAATGGTCACATAATCAGCGTGTGCATAGACCTTGCCGAGTCCAATCAGATAATCATCCAGCGCTTTTTCAACCGGTGTATCAAAGTTTTTGCCGATATTGATACCCACTTTGACGTTAGTCTCAGCAACCTGTACTTGCTCCAGTA
>DASSWO010000027.1:0-7118 GCA_035704795.1 Methylophaga sp.
CACCAAAAGTGTGCAACTTTAAGTGGTATTTGTTGTCTCCGGGCGGACTGGTGTGAGACACCTTACAGAAAATGCTAGCGACGAGTTGTAATACTACCTCGACAATGTAACTGCCGAGACGATAAAACATTAGCCGACCCAGCGCCGTGCGTTATGGAATAAACGCAGCCATGGGGAATCCTTACCCCAATTATCCGGATGCCAGGAATGCTGCACACTGCGAATCACCCGCTCCGGATGTGGCATCATAATCGTCACCCGGCCATCGGTCGTGGTATACCCGGTCTGACCGGCAGCAGAGCCGTTGGGATTAAACGGATAAGCATCAGTAGCATTACCGTAATGATCCACGTATCGCAGGGCCATCAAGGCTTTTTGTGCATCACCGTTTTTTGAAAAATCAGCCCGACCTTCACCGTGGGAAACAGCAATAGGAATAATGGAGCCAGCCATATCCTGTAATAAAACCGATGGTGATTTAGTGACTTCTACCAATGAAAACCGCGCTTCAAATTGCTCAGATAAATTGCGGCTGAATCGCGGCCAATGTTCACTGCCCGGGATTAGTTCAGTCAATTGCGACAGCATCTGACAGCCATTACAAACCCCTAATGAAAAGGTATCTTGTCGGGCAAAAAATGCGGCAAATTCATCACGGGCACGGGCATTAAACAACACGGTACTGGCCCAGCCACGTCCGGCACCCAATACATCACCATAAGAGAAGCCACCGCAAGCTACTAATCCTTTAAAATCTGCCAGACTGATGCGGCCTTCAACGATATCGCTCATATGGACGTCAATGGCGGTAAAACCGGCATGATCAAACGCTGCCGCCATTTCTAACTGGCCGTTGACGCCCTGTTCGCGCAAAATGGCGATTTTCGGCCGCTGACCACTGATAATAAATGATGCTGCGACTTGCTCAGCCAAATCAAAGCTCAACTTGGCAAACAAACCCGGATCGTTTTCATCATTTAAGCTGGCAAATTCTTGCTCCGCACAGTCCGGATTATCGCGCAGCGCCTGCATCCGGTAGCTGGTCTCAGTCCAAAAACGTTGCAAGGTCACACGGTTTTGTTGCAATACCTTCTCACCGTTCACACTGACCACAATCTGTTGCTCATCAGTGGGAACGCCAATCAAATGACTGTGCTTTGCCAGGTCATATTGTTGCAAAATTTCAAATACGGCATCTTGATGCTCAGCGCGAATTTGAACCACTGCGCCAAGTTCTTCATTAAACAAAACCGGCAAGGCATCGCCCATGCCATCGAGTTCAATATCCAGACCACAACGACCGGCAAAAGCCATTTCGGACAGCGTGGTGATAAGACCACCGTCACTGCGATCATGATAAGCCAGTAGCAAATCATCCTGTTTCAGCAATTGCATGGCGATAAAGAAATTTTTCAATGTCCGCGCATCATCGACATCAGGTCCGCGATGACCGGTTTGCTGATACACCTGTGCTAACGCTGAAGCAGCCAGCCGGTTATGACCATGACCCAAGTCGATATACAACAGCTGGGTTTCGCCAATATCAGTACGCAGTTGTGGTGTCAGGGTTTTGCTGGCATCGGTCACTGGTGCAAAGGCACTGATAATCAATGACAGCGGTGAGGTGACCGCTTTGGTTTCACCATTTTCCTGCCAGACCGTTTTCATTGACAACGAGTCTTTACCCACCGGAATGGCAATACCCAATTGAGGACACAGCTCCATACCGACCGCTTTAACGGTGTCATACAACAATGCATCTTCACCGTTGTGGCCACAGGCCGCCATCCAGTTAGCCGATAATTTAATATCGCTGAGTTTGGCAATATCGGCAGCAGCAATATTGGTTAATGCTTCACCAATCGCCATACGGCCCGATGCGGGTGCATCAATTACGGCCAACGGTGTACGTTCACCCATCGACATCGCTTCACCCAGCAGACCATGATGGTCTGCAAGCGTCACAGCGCAATCTGCAACCGGCACCTGCCAGGGGCCAACCATTTGATCACGGGCAACCAAACCGGTCACACTGCGATCACCAATGGTGATCAAAAAGCTTTTACTGCCCACCGTTGGCAGTTTTAACACCCGCTCAACAGCGGCTGGCACGGTGATACCGTCAAGGTTTAATTCAGGTTTGGGTTTGCTGTGATGTTTGACTTCACGCAACATTTTTGGTGGTTTGCCAAGTAGCAGCGACAACGGCATATCAATCGGCTGATTGTCGAACTCGGCATCACCGAGCAAAAGATGCTGATCGGCAGTCGTTTCACCAACGATCGCCCATGGGCAACGCTCGCGCTCACAAATAGCCTGGAAGGTTTCAACATCTTCCGGGTTAACTCCCAGCACATAACGTTCCTGGGACTCGTTACACCAGATCTCCATTGGTGACATGCCCGGTTCGTCATTAGGAATAACCCGCAGTTCAAAACGGCCACCACGACCACTGTCATCAATGAGCTCCGGGAAGGCATTTGATAAACCACCCGCGCCAACATCATGAATCGAGACAATCGGATTTTTATCATCCAGCGACACACAACGATCAATGACTTCCTGACAGCGGCGTTCCATTTCCGGATTGCCGCGTTGTACTGAGGCAAAATCGAGACCTTCATCACTGGTACCGGAAGTCACTGATGATGCCGCGCTGCCGCCCAAACCAATCAGCATCGCCGGACCACCCAGCACAATCAGCTGCGTACCCGGTTTCATAATATGTTTTTCAACATGCTGTGGGCGGATACTGCCTAAACCACCAGCCACCATGATTGGTTTGTGATAACCACGCACCTCAAAGCCATTATCTGACGGTACATTGGCTTCATACGTCCGAAAATATCCGCACAGATTGGGTCGGCCAAATTCATTATTAAACGCCGCGCCACCTAATGGACCATCGAGCATGATTTGCAGCGCTGAGGCCATCCGGGCAGGTTTGCCGTAAGGCATTTCCCAGGGTTGCTGAAAATCGGGGATATGCAGGTTGGAGACTGAAAACCCGGTCATGCCCGCTTTGGGTTTAGAACCGCGCCCAGTAGCGCCTTCGTCACGAATTTCACCGCCGGCACCGGTCGCCGCACCTGGAAATGGCGAAATAGCCGTCGGATGGTTATGGGTTTCCACCTTCATCAAAATATGCTGCTGCTCACCTTCGTAGCAATAATGATTGTCAGCCATATTGACCTGAAAACGATGGCTGCGGGGTCCTTCAATAACCGAGGAATTATCACTGTACGCTTTGATTACGCCTTCCGGATGTTGCTCGTGGGTATAGCGAATCATGTCAAACAAGCTACGATCCTGTTGTTTGCCGTCAATGACCCAGTCAGCACGGAAAATCTTATGACGGCAATGCTCAGAGTTAGCCTGAGCGAACATCATCAGCTCTATGTCGTTCGGATTACGATTTAACGCCGAAAAATTATCAAACAAATAATCAATTTCATCGTCTGCCAGCGCCAGACCCATATCAATATTGGCATTGACCAGTGCCTGCCGTCCACCACCAAGAATATCGACTGACAATAACGGCCGCGGCGCGCTGTGCATAAACAATTGCTCAGCATCGTCGATGTTATCAAAGACGGTTTCGATCATACGATCGTGTAATTGGCTGGCAATCAGTTGCTGCTGGACATCGGTTAACGGTTTCGTCGCTTGCACAAAAAAAGCAATGCCGCGTTCGACTCTTTGAATTTCGGTCAGGCCACTGTTATGAACAATATCGGTGGCCTTGCTGGACCAGGGTGAAATGGTACCCGGACGGGGCGTCACCAACAGCAGGGTTTCACCGGCTTGCGCAGTCATGTCAGATTGTTTGGCAACCAGTAGGGTTTTTAGGATATTTAACGCAGCTTCTGCCAATGGGGCGTCACCATCCACTTCGGCAAAATAATGATATTCACTACGCAATGCCGTGACTTCAGGCAATTCTGCACGCAGCCCGCGCAGTAATTTTTCGATACGAAAAGCAGAAAAAGCCGGCTGGCCAATCAGATGCAGCATTTGAAACCCGATTTACTGAAAACGAAAGCGAATATGATACTTTATAGGCCATTTTTAGCCCAATTAAATTGAGCCTTGCTATGTCCGCAACCACTGCGTTAACCCATCGTCCCGGGCCACTTCGCCTGCTCGGTATTTTGTTATATGACAGTTTACTGCTGCTATCCGCGCTGCTGGTTGCCGCCGGTTTTGCCGTTGCCTTAAATGGCGGTGAAGCCATTGGTGCGCAAAACCCGTTCTTTTTTCTTTATATCTTGGCTGTGGCGTTTGTATTTTATGGCTGGTTCTGGACTCATGGCGGCCAAACACTCGGCATGCGTGCCTGGCAGGTATATTTAATCAGCGGCAATCAAACCGGCATTAACTGGCAACAAGCAGCGCTGCGTTTTGCGGTGGCGATTTTTTCCTGGTTGCCGATGGGACTGGGTTTTTGGTGGCAATGGCTGAGCCCCGATAAACTCAGCTGGCATGATATTGCCTCTGGCAGCGAGCTGGTATTAATCAAACGCGATAAAAAAGCCAAGCCCTAACCAATTCGCTCAATTGATTTAAGCTTATTGTTGGCATCAAAACTGATTTGAAAGCGGCCGTTAATGCCCTGCTGATTGATAAATCGCCGGATATGCAGGGCTGGGAACTGTAGTGTCTGGCCATTCTCAGTGATGACCCGTACTGACAATGCTTCACCTCGGTAATAACGCATGGCCTCTTCACGACCAACACGTATTTTAAACGTTAAGATTCTGTCCACTCACCAGAAAACCCGAAAATAAATCCTGTAAATCAGCCACTGCTTTTAGCTGCTCTTTTTCCGGGTAGGCAACAGCTTTACCCACACCCCACACCGGTGCTGGCCACGCAGCATCGTCTTTGAATCGGGCAACGATATGGATATGCAACTGTGGTACCTGGTTACCCAGCGCGGCCAGATTCATTTTATCGGCACCGGTTAAGGCTTTGAGTTTTTCCGCCACCAATGCCGCTTCCTGCCACAGTAGTTGCTGATCTTTCATCGATAAATCGAAGGTCTCGCTGAGCGATTCACGCCGTGGTACCAATACCAGCCATGGAAAGCGCGCGTCATTCATAAGCAAAACCTGGCAAAGCGGCAAATCGCCGACTTGAATGGTGTCATTCGCCAGTTGTTTGTGCAGCTTAAAAGCCATAAATCAATCCGCCAGATATTTGTTGACGATTTCAAACACATCCGACGACAAGTCCGGCTGCCTGGCAATCGATTGTAAAGCTTCGCGCATCAAATCCTGGCGGTCAGCATCATATTGCCGCCAGGAATTAAATGCACCTAATTGCCGCGCAGCCACCTGCGGATTGAGCTTATCGAGAACCAGAATTTGCTCAGCTAAAAACTGATAACCGCTGCCGTCTTTGGCATGAAACTGCGATGGGTTATTACGGCAAAACTGACCAATCACCGCCCGCACATTATTGGGGTTTTTGATGCTGAAGGCTTCATGCTGCATCAGGCCTTTAACGCGATGCAAGGTGCCCGGCAAAGTTGATAAAACCTGCACTGTCAGCCACTTATCAACCACCTGACGATCTTGCTGCCATTGATGATAAAACGATTGCAACGCCTGTTGCCGTTCTGGTCCGTCGACATCGACCATCAACCGCAAGCCCGCCAACAAATCACTCATATTGTCCGACTGTTTCATTTGTTTCAGACAACGCTGGATCTGCATCGGATCTTTGGTTGCCATCAAAAAAGACAAGCAGGTATTTTTTAAACTGCGCTGCGCCATATCTTCAGCAGCAAAACGATATTCCCGTTTAATATTTAACGTTTGATACAGTGAATCAAATTCTGCTTTTAAGGCAACAGCAATGCGATGTTTGACTGATTGTCGCACGGCATGAATGGCATCAACATCCGCGATGGCCATCTGTGCGGCAAGATAATTCTCGGTCGGCAGACTGAGCATGCGTGACGTCAAAGCCGGATCGCTATGGGCCTGTTTTAATACATCACTCAGTTGCTCAATTAATAATGCCGGTACCTGTGGCGACTGGTCTGCCTGGTATTCAGCAATCATGTCCAGCATCACATTGATAAACAGCGTTTGTCCGGCATCCCAACGATTAAAGCTGTCAGCGTCATGGGCCATCATAAAGGCCAACTCGTGATTATCACGGAGCTGGTTCAATTTGACCGGTGCTGAAAAGCCACGCAGAAGTGATAAATACGGGGGTTCATCAACATTTTTAAAAATGAACGTTTGCTTTGTTTCGCTGAGCAGCAACACCCGGGTATCACCCACCGCGGGCTGATTTTCATCAGCGAGTTGCAACGGCAAACTATTGCCTTTGTTATCAATCAGGCCCATGGCGACGGGGATTAAAAACGGCAGTTTTTCATTTTGCCCGGGGGTAGCCGGACAGCTTTGGCTTAAAGTCACGGTAAAAGTTTTAGCAGCCGCGTCATAACAACTTTCAGCAGTCAATTCCGGCGTGCCCGCCTGGCTATACCAGCGTCTGAACTGGCTTAAATCCAGATCATTGGCATCTTCAATCGCTTTGACAAAATCATCGGTGGTCACCGCCTGACCATCATGCCGCTCAAAATACAAATCGGTGCCCTTGCGAAAACCGGCATCGCCGGCCAGTGTTTTCAGCATGCGCACCACTTCGGCGCCTTTTTCGTAAATGGTGACTGTGTAAAAATTACTGATTTCGATATAGCTGTCCGGCCGCACCGGATGCGCCATCGGGCCGGCATCTTCAGCAAATTGCATGCGCCGTAACATATCGACATCATCAATGCGCTGCACCGCCGCGGAATTTAAATCAGCACTGAATGATTGATCGCGCATCACCGTAAAGCCTTCTTTCAGGCTTAACTGAAACCAGTCACGGCAGGTAACGCGATTACCTGACCAGTTATGAAAGTACTCATGGCCGACAATGCTCTGAATGGTGTAAAAATCATCATCGGTGGCCGTTTCCGGACTGGCCAGTACGCAGGCCGCGTTAAAAATATTCAGGCCCTTGTTTTCCATCGCGCCCATATTGAAATCATTAACGGCGACAATCATGAATACGTCCAGATCGTATTCGCGGCCATAGGTTTGTTCATCCCAGCGCAT
>DASSWO010000062.1:0-4124 GCA_035704795.1 Methylophaga sp.
AAACAACGCCGGTTGGTTTTTCTGACTAAACAAAAGGAAATGTCCCATGGCAACAAGCAAAAAAACTTCAATCGCGCTGGCTGCTGGTGCAGCATTAACAGCAGGTCTGGCTTTTTCACCACTGGCAAGCGCTGATGCCAATCCATTTGCCAGTGCTGAACTGAGTAGCGGTTATATGCAGTTGGCTGAACATCACGGTGAAGAAGGCAAATGTGGTGAAGCCAAGTGTGGCGAAGACATGAAAAAAGATGGTGAAGGTAAATGTGGTGAAGCCAAATGCGGCGGCGAAATGAAAGATGATAAAAAAGACGCCGAAGGCAAATGCGGTGAAGCCAAGTGTGGCGGTGAATAATTAGCCTTTGTTAGTCACTGATATCAAGGGCTCTTTAAGGGCCCTTGTTTTTTTAACAGGAGTCTACGATGCAAATAAGGACATTTTTGTTGTGGCTGCAGTCCTTATTAGATAAGACTCGCGCTGTGGATTTTTTGGCGCCATTGTTATTGAGAGCGTACCTTGTGCCAGTTTTTTGGGTCGCTGCCAATAATAAGTGGAATCCATTTGATCCAGACAGTTCACTGCAAAGTACCATTGATTGGTTTGCTCACAGTGATTGGGGATTGGATTTGCCATTCCCGGAATTGATGGCTTATCTCGCCTGGGGCACTGAATATTTTGGGGCCATTTTATTATTGCTGGGTTTGGCAGTGCGCTGGGTCAGTATTCCCTTGATGTTTACCATGCTGGTTGCTGCTTTCTCTGTGCACTGGCAAAACGGTTGGCAAGCTATCCATGATCCGATGAGTGCGTTTGCTGCAGAAAATGCTACTGAGGCGATTGCGCGATTGGAAACGGCCAAAGAGATTCTCAAAGAACACGGCAATTATAGTTGGCTGACAGAACACGGTAGTTTGGTATCCCTGAATAACGGTATTGAATTTGCTGCCACTTATTTTGTCATGTTACTGACCTTGTTTTTTATTGGTGGTGGTCGTTATTTAAGTATTGATTATTGGCTGGCTCGTAAAGCCGGCAAATGAGGTGAGTTATGTGGATCCGTAAACAACAACCCTGGCAGTTACCTGAATCAGAAGTCACTGATCACGAGGTTTTTTTAAACCGCCGGCAGTTTATCAATAGTGCTGCTGGTATTGCCGCAGCAGCGGCTATGCCTATCAGTTTTGCTGCTGATAAACCAACGGGTAATGCTTTTGAAGCGGTAATTGATAGTCATTTTTCAACTGAAGAAAAACTGACCACATATCAGGATATTACGACTTATAATAATTTTTATGAATTTGGTATCAGTAAAGAAGCACCGGCACTGCTGGCCAAAGATTTTCCGGATCCAGCCAAACCATGGATGGTGAAAATTGACGGTGAATGTGACAATCCCGGCGAATTTGAGTATAGCGATTTAATTGCCAAACAAACGCTGGAAGAGCGGATTTACCGGATGCGTTGTGTTGAAGGCTGGTCAATGGTCATTCCATGGATTGGCTTTCCGCTGGCTGATGTGCTGAAAGCAGCTAAACCAAACTCTAAAGCCAAATATGTTGAATTCACGACGTTATTTGATCCGCAGCAAATGCCCGGCCAAAATCGCCGTGTACTGCAGTGGCCCTACGTTGAGGGCTTGCGGATAGACGAAGCCATGCATCCGTTAACGATTTTGGCCATCGGTTTATATGGTCATGAGATGCCGGGTCAGAATGGTGCACCGATTCGTTTGGTGGTGCCCTGGAAATATGGTTTTAAGAGCATTAAATCGATTGTCAGTATTCGGTTTGTCGAAAAAATGCCTTTGACAGCCTGGGTACAGTCCAATCCCAGTGAATACGGCTTTTATTCCAATGTAAATCCAGACGTTGATCATCCCCGCTGGAGTCAGAGCCGTGAACGACGCATCGGTGAATTTCTGAAACGTAAAACGCTGATGTTTAACGGCTATGGCGAGCAGGTAGCCAGCCTTTACGAAGGCATGGATTTGCGGAAATATTTCTGATTATCATGCCCAGCATTAATCAACTTAAAATTCTGGTATTTATTGTCTGTTTGTCACCGGCTATCTGGTTAACCTTTGCGTTATTTACCGACCAGTTGGGTGCCAATCCGATTGAAGCCATTACCCGTGAATCAGGTGTCTGGGCGTTGCGATTTTTATTGCTGACCTTGTGTTTGACGCCGATCCGCTGGCTGACTGGTCTGAATCAGGTCATTCGCTTTCGGCGAATGACCGGCTTATTTGTGTTTTTTTATGCCGTGCTGCATATGCTGCTTTATTTGTGGCTGGATCAGTTTTTTGATTGGTCTGAAATCTGGGAAGACATTATTAAACGGCCGTTTATTACCATCGGGTTTATCAGTTTTACGTTGTTATTACCGCTGGCTTTGACGTCAAGCAATAAAATGTTGAAACGTCTCGGCGGTCAGCGCTGGAAACAGTTACATAAACTGACCTATTTGGTGGCAGGTTTGTCCTGCCTGCATTTTTTGATGTTGGTCAAAGCGGATATTACTGAACCGCTGATTTATATCTTGATTCTGACGTTTTTAATGGCTGTTCGTTTGTATCGTCACTATGTGAAACCGATGGTGCTGGCACGCAGTTAAGTGCTTGCTGTATCTGTCGTTTTATCCTTTTCTACCATCATGATATGTTGTGGCAAAGCCATAGCAGGTTAAGGCTTGCCAGCCTTTTGGGGGATGAATTCCAGGAAAAACTGTTACAATGCTGCGTTGTTATTAACGGCGTTTTTAGATCTTAAGAAGGTATTTATGACTGATTTTGTCGATCAAGACCCGCAGGAAACACAAGAATGGCTGGACGCTCTGGAATCCGTCATCGAGGTCGCCGGCGATGAGAAAGCCCATCTCATTATTGAAAAACTGATTGATATGGCGCGTCGTAGCGGCATTAATTTGCCCTACAGTGCCAACACGGCTTACGTGAACACTATTCCTGTTGATCAGCAGGAGCGAATTCCCGGTGATCAAGCGATGGAGCAGAGATTACGTTCCTATATTCGCTGGAATGCTATGGCTATGGTAGTTAAAGCCAATCTGAAACCTGGGGCAGTCGGTGGTCATATCGCCAGCTTTTCTTCGGCGGCAACCCTTTATGACGTCGGTTTTAATCATTTCTTTAAAGGTGATGATTACGGCAATGGCGCCGATATGGTGTTTTTCCAGGGCCATTCTTCACCGGGTATTTATGCCCGATCATTCCTTGAAGGTCGCCTGACCGAAGCACAGCTTGATGGCTTCCGCTTTGAGGTTAACGGCAAAGGCTTGTCATCGTATCCGCATCCCTGGTTGATGCCTGATTACTGGCAATTCCCAACGGTATCTATGGGCTTAGGTCCAATCCTATCGATTTATCAAGCGCGCTTTATGAAATACATGGAGCATCGCGATATCGTTAAAACCAGTGGACGCCATGTCTGGGCCTATCTGGGTGACGGTGAAATGGATGAACCGGAATCATTGGGCGCCATTACGCTGGCCGGTCGTGAAAAGCTGGATAATCTGATTTTTGTTGTTAACTGCAACTTGCAACGTCTAGACGGGCCGGTGCGGGGTAACGGCAAAATCATTCAGGAACTGGAAGCATTGTTCCGTGGCGCTGGTTGGAATGTGATCAAAGTTTTATGGGGTAGCGGTTGGGATCAACTGTTGGCTCGTGACACACATGGCCTGTTGCTGAAACGCATGGAAGAGGTTGTCGACGGCGAATACCAGAACTATAAATCCAAAGATGGCGCTTATGTGCGCCAGCATTTCTTCGGTAAATATCCGGAGCTGCTGGATATGGTTTCGGATATGACCGATGAAGATATCTGGAATCTGAGTCGTGGTGGTCATGATCCGCGTAAGATTTATGCAGCTTACAAACGGGCTGTTGATCATGAAGGTCAGCCGACCGTGATTCTGGCGAAAACCGTTAAAGGTTATGGTATGGGTGAAGCTGGTGAGGGCCAGAATACAACCCATCAGCAGAAAAAACTGGAAGTTGAGCAAATGAAACGCTTCCGGGATCGTTTCAATATTCCGATTTCAGATGAAAACATCGACAAAATTCCGTATCTGACCCTTAAAGATGGCAGTCCGGAAAAAGAATACTTGC
>DASSWO010000141.1:0-3061 GCA_035704795.1 Methylophaga sp.
CTTTAGGCAATAAATAGCGGCCCAACGCAGTAATAATTTCCAGCGGTTCTAACAACCTGCCTTCGCCGACTTCACCGCAGGCCTGATCACCACTGGCCGGGCCCAGAATCACGACACCGCGCTGTTTAAGAATACTGAGATTGTCGGCCGTTGCCGGATGCGACCACATTTTATTATTCATAGCCGGGGCAATCGCCAACGGCGCGTCACTGGCCAGAATGGTTGAGGTCAGCACATCATCAGCGCGGCCGTGAACCAACCTTGCCAGCGTATCGGCACTGGCCGGTGCCACCAGAATCCAGTCAGCCCAGCGCGCCAGCGCAATATGGCCCATGGTCGATTCCTCGTCGGCATCCAATAAATTCAGCGCCACCGGAAAACCGCTCAATGTTTGCAAGGTTAAAGGCGTAATAAACTGACAGGCACCCTGCGTCATCATCACTCGCACTTCGGCGCCGTTATCCTGCAGACGGCGGATTAAATCGGCAGCTTTGTATGCGGCAATGCTGCCGGTAACCCCCAGTAAAATGCGTTTGCCTTCAAATGGCCGAAAATCAGTCACGCAAATTGTCCATCGCTAAATCCCGCAAAGTGGCATCGGCCAACTCTTGTTCTTCGGCGCAGCGCAACTTGCTGAGTAAATGCTCGACCGCTGGTGCAGCGCGATAATGTACTGGTATTAAGTCTCGTTCTTCCGCACTGCGTAAACAATCCAGGATTTGCCTTAATGTAATCATCGATATGTCACGCCCCGGCACAAATTGCGAATCGGGTCCATCCACCTCGATAAGCAAACCATCCTTTTCGAGCATATTGATAATTTCCTGCAAACTGCCGGCACTCAGCGTTGTATTTTGCTCTAATTCTTGCATGGTAAATGGCGGTTTATCCTGACAAAAACGCCGGGCAATTTCGGTCATCACCCACAGACCTTCCTTTTCACGTAACCGGGGACTCAACCGTTGTGGCTTACCACCCAGTTGCACCAATTTCGGATGCTGGAGGAAAAACGCCACTTGGGAGCCAATCAGCAGAATAAACCAGGCCAGATACACCCAGATCATAAAGAAGAACAAAATTGCAAAACCCGAGTAAATCGCCGTGTAATTACTTGATGACGCGACAAAACCAGCAAACAAAGTACCGAGCGTTACCCACAAAACCCCGGCGACTGTTGCCCCGCTGAAAGCCGCGCCCAGTTTGACTTTGGTGTTAGGTATAAAGGTGTAAAGGAAGGTAAAAGCCAGAATAATCATAAAATAAGGCAGCATTTTGCTGAGAATTAACAACAAAGTGCCAAATGGCTCAATCGATTCCAGCCTTGTGACAAAATCGTTATCCAGCACCGCACCGGTAACACCCAAAGCCGAAAACACCAAAACCGGGCCAATCATCACGACACTAAGATAATCGGTAAAGCGTCGTGCCAAAGTTCTCGGTCGTTCAACCCGCCAAACAAAGTTAAAAGCACTTTCAACTTTCTGGATCAACGCGATGATCGTATAAAACAACAAAGCCAGACCCAGAGATCCCAACACACCAACTTTGATATTTTCGACAAAGCCAATGATGCTCTGGCTTAACTCCTGTGCTTTGGGTCCCAGCGGATCCAGCATATTGAGCAAAAATGGCTCAATTTGATTATGCACGCCAAATGCTTTCAAAACCGAAAAGGCGACCGCAATCAGTGGTACCAGAGACAATAAAGTGGTAAACACCAGACTCATCGCGCGCAGACTTAAATCACCATTACGTAGCTCCAGGGCCATAACGTAACCAACCCGAAGCAAATGCATCAATTTTCGTTTTAGCTGACTCGTTTGCACCGTGGCTTCCTGCCACAGTGAGGATTTAAAAAAAGTCTGGGTTTTTTTCCAGGTTCGATGGGCTTTTGACAGCATGAATTCGTCCTTAAACCGGATTATCTATATCAATAAACTGTACGCTGAGCGGCCATTGCCGGGCCAGCATTTCACCCAGTGCTTTGACGCCATAACGTTCAGTTGCATGATGGCCGGCAGCGATATAATGAATGCCGAGTTCACGAGCAAGATGTGTCGTTTGCTCAGAAATCTCACCACTTAAAAATGCATCCAGTCCCAATTCTGCCGCTTGCTGAATATAACCCTGAGCAGCCCCCGTGCACCAGCCAATAGTGGTTATAGGGCGATCGTGACCTTTAATGACCAACGGCGGCCGCTTTAAAACATGCGCTACTTTATCGGCAAAATCAGCCAGTGACATCGCGCGGGTCAAACTGCCGCACAAGGCAATGGCCGGATTACCACTACCGTGAATCCGGCCATCAACTTCAATATTTAACCATCTTGCCAGCTGCACGTTATTGCCCAATTCCGGGTGTGCATCAAGCGGTAAATGATAGGCAATTAAATTGATATTGTGGGTCAGCAAAGATTTCAGTCGTTGTTGTTTAATACCGGTGATTTGCGGTGCTTCACCCCGCCAGAAATAACCGTGATGAACAATAATGGTGTCGGCTTGCGTTTCAATTGCAGCATCAATCAACGCCTGACTCGCGGTGACGCCAGTAACAACGCGCTCGATATGTTGATTGCCGGCAACTTGAAGTCCGTTGGGACAATAGTCCTGAAATTGGCTGGGTTCGAGCAAATTATCCAGATAGGCTAGCAATTCAGATCGGGGTATCATCAAATAAAATTCCGTTTAAGCACGACGCCACTATAACAAACAGGAGGCGCAAATGGATGTGGTCAGTTTGATTGCACTGAGTATGGGTATCGCCTGGGCCAGCGGCATCAATTTATACGCCGCTGTTTTTATGCTGGGTTATCTGGCGAATACCGGCAATTTGGTGTTGCCGGCCGATATGCTGGTGCTTAGCGATCCGCTGGTGATGATGGCTGCAGCAGTCATGTACTGCGTGGAATTTTTTGCTGATAAAGTGCCCGGTGTTGATACCGGCTGGGATACCTTGCACACCTTTATTCGTATTCCGGCAGGCGCTGTACTGGCGGCCAGTGCGGTGGGTGAATTGAGTCCCGCAGCAGAGTTGGCCGCGGGTTTGATTGGCGGCAGTTTA
>DASSWO010000257.1:0-3309 GCA_035704795.1 Methylophaga sp.
CGCCAACAGTGCCCTGCTCGGCTAATTTGGCCAACGCCGGGCCGCCGGGATAACCGAGATCTAACATCTTGGCGGTTTTATCAAAGGCCTCGCCAACGGCATCATCAATGGATTCACCGAGCAATTGATATTCGCCCACGCCTTTGACATCCACCAACAAGGTATGGCCGCCAGATACCAACAAAGACACAAACGGAAACGCCGGTGGATTGGCTTCCAACAATGGTGACAACAAATGACCTTCCATATGATTAATGGGCAATGCCGGTACATTCAGCGCCCAGGCGATGCTGCGACCAATGGCCGCGCCTACCAATAAGGCGCCAACTAATCCGGGACCAGCGGTATAAGCCACTGCATCAATATCCTGTCGGCCTAAGCCGGCGTCATCGAGCACCTGTTGCATCAATGGCAAAGCTTTGCGGATATGGTCTCTGGATGCCAGTTCTGGCACCACGCCGCCATATTCAGCATGCATATCAATCTGACTGTATAGCGCATGCGACAGCAAACCACGCTCGGTGTCATAGAGTGCGATGCCCGTTTCATCACAGGAAGATTCGATGCCTAATACCCGCATAACCGTACTGTCTTTGCTCAAAATTAAGCCGATATTATGCCTGAATTTAAAAATAAGCTGATCCAAGTGTTTGCTTTCTTTTGGATATTTCGTACAATTAGGGGCTTTTCATTGATAACTGTCTAGGGAATTTTTAATGCCTGCTGTACGAGTAAAAGAGAACGAACCATTTGACGTCGCGCTGCGCCGTTTTAAACGCGCTTGCGAAAAAGCCGGTACGGTTGCAGAAGCACGTGCCCGCGAAGCTTATGAAAAACCAACAACTGTGCGCAAACGTGCTGCTGCTGCTGCTGTTAAACGCCATCAGAAAAAATTGGCGCGCGAGAACGCCAGCCGCATCCGTTTGTACTAAAAAGTATTTACATGCCTGCTGAAGCCAGCCCGCTAAAGGTCAAAATCCAGGACAGCGTCAAAGACGCGATGCGTGCCAAGGATAAAGATCGCCTCAATACCCTGCGGCAAATTACCGCCTCTATCAAACAGATTGAGGTCGACAATCGACAGGATTTGAGTGACGACGATATTATTGTTGTCCTGACCAAAATGACCAAACAACGCAAAGATTCATTGTCACAGTTTGAACAGGCTGGACGTGAAGATTTAGCGGTTATTGAACGCGCTGAGCTGACAATCATCGAAGAGTTTTTGCCAACGCCTTTGACCGAGTCTGAACTGGATGCAGCGATTGCTTCAGCTATTGCTGAAAGCGGTGCCAGTAGCATTAAAGACATGGGCGCAGTGATGAATGTATTACGTCCTAAAGTGCAAGGCCGCGCCGATATGGGCGCAGTCAGCAGCCAAGTTAAGGCAGCACTCAGCGCCTGAACGCCCTGACACCAAGTCTGTTAAAGACATGGTTACCATCAATGATGATCTTCGGCCATAATTAACTTAT
Organism: Methylophaga sp.; assembly: GCA_035704795.1. GTDB lineage: Bacteria > Pseudomonadota > Gammaproteobacteria > Nitrosococcales > Methylophagaceae > Methylophaga. Next base: position 1,476 of record DASSWO010000257.1, read on the forward strand.
GGCCGGTCAGATCCCCCCGCAATTTATAGATGAACTCCTGTCCCGCGTCGATATTGTCGATGTGATAGATAGTCGTCTTCCGCTGAAAAAAGCTGGCAAAAATCTACACGCCTGTTGCCCGTTTCATAACGAAAAAACCCCGTCTTTTACCGTCAGTCCCGATAAGCAGTTTTATCATTGCTTTGGCTGTGGTGCCCATGGCACAGCGATTGGCTTTTTGATGGAATACGAGCAACTCAGCTTTCCGGAAACCATTCAGGAACTGGCGGATAGCGTTGGCATGCAAGTGCCGGTGACTCAGCAGGCATCGTTAACCCCGGTTCGGCAGAATCTTTATGATTTGCTCGACAAAGTCAGCAAGTATTACGCCCATCAACTACAAAATCACCCGCAAAAACCAGTGTTTAATACTTACCTGGAACAGCGTGGTGTGAGCAGCGAAATCATCAATGCGTTTGATATCGGTATGGCACCGGATGGCTGGGACAATGTGCTGCGTACTTTTGGCAATAATCAACAGACTATCGAGATGCTGCAGGAAGGCGGTCTGCTGGTTAAAAATGAACAAGGCCGGATTTACGATCGTTTTCGTAAACGATTGATGTTTCCGATCCGTGATCGCCGTGGCCGGGTGATTGGCTTTGGCGGTCGGGTCATTGATCCGGAAGATACCCCCAAATATCTAAACTCGCCGGAAACGCCGGTATTTCATAAGGGGCAGGAATTATATGGCCTGTATCAGGCGCGCAAAGCCAACCGGCAATTGCAGCGCATTCTGATTGTTGAAGGGTATATGGATGTTATTGCCCTGGCGCAATTTGGCATCAACAATGCCGTGGCAACGTTGGGGACGGCGACGACACCAGATCATTTACGGCAACTGATTCGCAGCGCGCCAGAAATTGTTTTTTGTTTTGATGGCGATCGCGCCGGCCGCGATGCTGCCTGGCGCGCGGCGGAAAATGCCTTGCCCATTCTGGGCGGTAACTTTGAGTTGAAATTTATGTTTTTGCCGCAGGGTGAAGATCCGGATTCAGTGGTGCGTGAGCATGGAGCTGAAGCATTTCAGGCACAGGTTGCACAGGCACAAAGTTTATCCGAATTCTTTTTGGCGACGCTCAGTCAGCGGGTGGATATGGATTCGATGGATGGCCGGGCACGGTTAATTGAAATGGCCAAACCATATCTGGGCCGAATCTCGGCGGGTGTCTATCGCGATATGCTTGAGCAGCAATTAGCGATAGAAGCCAAAACCAGTCAAGCAACTTTAAACAGGCATATTGAAAGGTCCAGACCAGTCACCAAACGGGCTACGCCCAAAGCTGCCAATGCCAATAAAACGCCGGTGCGGATGGCCATTACACTGTTGTTGAAGCATCCTGTTTTGCATAAAGCATTAGGCGATACCGATTGGCTTAAAAATCTGAGCCAGCCTGGCGTAGCAATTTTGATGCAGATACTTGAAACTCTGAGAGCCAACCCCCAAATAACAAATTCAGCAATTTTAATAGAACGGTGGCGCGACACAGAGCACTACCCCGCGTTAAATAAACTTCTCAATGAGCAGTTTGCGGTGGATGACGCTGACCAGTTAAAGCCAGAATTATTAGGGTATATTCAAAAATTACAAAGAATGGCAAAAGAGGAAAGACAAAAATTCCTTGAAGCCAAATCCAAATCATCAGAGGGGTTAACGGCTGCAGAGCGTGAAGAGTACCGCTCACTTTATCCATAACCGCTCGCTATGTGACTGTTAATCGGTCAAATTTAATGCATTACAGGCAGTGTTTCGCTATAATACAGTGTTACCGTCTGTAAAAGCGTCACGACGTCA
>DASSWO010000040.1:0-7603 GCA_035704795.1 Methylophaga sp.
TGCTGTCTTTCAGCAACTGGATAACGGGATTCAAATTCACTGGCAAAAACGCGATGGCGAACGATTAAACGCCGATGAAATTATTTGCGAAATCACAGGCCCCGCCCAGCATATTCTGACCGGTGAACGAACCGCTTTGAATTTTTTGCAAACCTTATCCGCAACTGCGAGTTTAACCCGCCGCTATGCTGATGAATTAGCAGGATTACCAGTCGCCTTGCTAGATACCCGTAAAACCTTGCCGGGTTTCAGAATGGCGCAAAAATACGCAGTACGCTGTGGTGGCGGCGTTAATCACCGATTCGGTTTATTTGATGCAATTTTAATTAAAGAGAATCATATCCAGGCAGCGGGCAGTATTCAGGCTGCTGTTAAACAGGCGCGATCACTACACCCGGGTATTTCTGTAGAAGTTGAAGTTGAAAACCTCAAAGAACTCCGGCAAGCGCTTGATGCCCAGGCCGATATTATTCTGCTGGATAATTTTTCGTTGGATGCGTTGCAAAAGGCTGTCACCCTTAATCAAGGTCAAACCAAGCTAGAAGCCTCTGGTGGAATAACACTTGATAATATCCGGCAGATTGCCACAACGGGTGTTGATCGTATTTCAGTAGGTGCCTTGACCAAAGATATCAAAGCACTCGATTTATCATTACGCTTTTGCTGATTATTCCTGACCGACTTGCCAAATTTCCTGGTTGGCTTCGTGCAAAACACCAGTAGTGGCATTGATTTCGACTTTCATTTCCCGACCATCGGCCATGTCAATATCGAACTCGTAAACGGCAGTTCCGTTGGCTTCAACTTCATATTCAACTTCACGAATCGTGCCCGGGTATTTTTCTAAAGCAATTTTTCGCGCGGCTGTTTCACCTACTTTTACTTTTGATTTAAACAAAGGGTCGTTGGGATTTTGCACTTCGCGCTCAACTTCCCAAATTTCCCCCGTTTTTTGCACACACTCGATATCCCAATCAAGTCCGTCTTCACCGCGTACGTCAAACTCATACATCATCATCTCGGCTTCATGTTTCTTTTCTACTTTGATGACCTGACCGGAGTGCTGTTGCAAAACCTTTTGCATACAAATTTCAAAATGGTCGTTAACGTTATCCATTGCCTCCGCTTGTATCGGCATTAGTACTAAAAAACCCATCAAAATCTGCAACATAGTGCTTCCCACTAAATCAGTATCTTATCTAAAAAAAAGGCCGCACAAGTGCGACCTTTTTCGTTTGTAGCTTTACATCGTGTACTTAAAGCCAATCCAACCAGCTCGCGGAGAACTGGCACCAACAAAGCGCGGATCTTCAAAATTAAAGCCCGGTGCTTCATTTGGCTCACCATACAAACCAAAGGTGTTGTATTCACTGTCAAAGACATTGTCGACTTTAGCAAAGAATTGCAAATTCTCAGTGGCCTGATAACGACCATGCAAATTCATCACTTTATAGTGGGAAATTTTCTTATCAACATTGGCTTCATCACCGCGGAAATACTGACTGGAAGCATAGTTAGCAGTAAAGCCCAGCGACAATTTATCGGTAAACGCATAATCTGCACCGATTTTGATATTGTGCGCGGGAATACTTGGCAGACGATCACCCTCTTCAACTGTGAATGTGGTTACTACATCATTCACCTCACGGGCATATTGAAATTCATCTTCAAACGTAGCACGGATATAAGAGTAATTAGCAAACCAGTTCAGGCGTTCATGCGAACCGAATAAGCCTAATTCAAGACCGGCGCGGGCAGTTTTATCAATATTGTCAAAAATACCGACATTAAGTCTTGGATCATCAACATCATCTTCAACCGCTGGGAAGAAGAATAAATCATCTTTCAACTCGGTATAAAACACGCCGGCATTCCAGCCAATCGCACCTTCCTGACCACGTAAACCGGCTTCCACGGTACGGGCAATAATATCTTCCAACGGTGGGTCCGCGAGGAATGAGTTTGGCAATGCGCAGGGGTTATCTTCATCAGCACAGGTCAGTTCTGAAGGTGTTGGCGCACGGTTAGATTCACTGTAGCTACCATAGGCCGTCATATTTTCATTGACGGCGTAAGTCAGGCCGACTGAGGGATTAAAGCGTTTGAAATCATGAGTATTACCCGTTTCATTCAAATTTTGCTCACCACCTTCACTGGTACCGGAAATATCAATAGCAATCCAGTTATAGCGACCAGCCAACGTTAAATCCAACCGATCAGTCAGCGAGTGAGTATTGGTAAAGAAAATACTATAGGTGTCGGTCTCGATATTACCATCAACCACCGTATCCGGAATAATAAACCCTGTACCATCCGTACCACGCGTAGATGTGAAACGAGCGATTTCTGATTGTGAGCTGTAATCGACATCAGAGCGATCGTATCCAGCACCGACAATGAGTTGGTTTTCACGGCCAAAGAGGGGTTTCAGGAAAGTACTCTGAAGACTGAAGCCATAGCTGTCTTGTTCTGTTTCGCTGGTGTTGTTCAGCGCGACAAAATCACCACTCTGAAAACCAAATTGAGCTCCATTTACCAGTGGACCGTCGTCTTCATCTATTATGCTTCCTGTGCCAGAATCATATTCAAGCTCAGAACCATCACCATTAAAAGTGCTGCGATCACTGCTGCGGTAATAGGTATTGGCCGATAACATCACATCATCTCTGAGCCAATGCGAACCATTTAAACCCAACTGACGCAATTCATTCTGGGTATTATCAGGATGGGTAAATACCGCTTCACGATCCATAGCGACTAATTCAACTGGCGATGCACCATTACCATTCAAATCACTGTCAACACCAAGAAAAGTGAAGTCTAAAGTGGAATCTTCATTGGCATAACTGAGTTTAGTAAATAATTGCTCAACCCGTGATGGGGAAAAGTCACGCCAGCCATCTTCTTTGGTAATTGAACCTGTCACGTAATAGGCCAGATTACCGTCGCTGCCGCCACTTTCGATGGTGCCAGAGTCACGATTAAAAGAACCGGTATAAGCTTCTATGCTATGGCCAGGATTACGGAAGCCATCTTTAGTTTCAATTGACAGCGCACCACCCAGTGTATTCAGACCAAATACCGGATTAGAACCCGGAATCAGGTTTATATTGGCAATCGCAGCCTGCGGGATCAATTCAAAGTTGACTGCATCACCGAATGGTTCATTAACCCGGATGCCATCCATATAAACGGACAAACCTTGTGAATTACCAACCAATGGAGAAGCAGTAAAACCACGGTATTTCAGATCTGGCTGAAAAGGATTGTTTTGTGCACTGTTCAGCGTGATGCTACCGAAGTTTTGATTTAAAAAGTCCGAAATATCCAGCGCCTGTGTGCGCTCAATATCTTCAGCATTCGCAGACTGGACATTAGCAGGGATTTTATCCGCTGCCAGACCGACACCACCGATGGGTGTCGTGCCGATTACTTCGATATCTGTCAGTTCAACATTGTCTTCTTCTGCATGCGCAACCATTGAGGCGCCCAATGCAGAGAGAAGTAACGCTGGCAAAAGCCGGCGCCGATATGGAATAGCCATATTTATCTCCCAGATTTTATATATTTTTTTAAGCTTTCTTTGAAGCTGCGAGAGATGCTAGCACGCGATGTTTCACAGGCAATTAGGAAAAATTCCTGATTTTGCTGATTGCCGCAACAGGTTTGGCTTTACAAGACTAAAACCAGGCTAATTGACCATGTAGTTTCACCACTTCGCCAATGATAAGCAGCGTCGGTGCGGTAGGTTGTTCTCTTTCGGCAAGTGCCGGAAGTTCGGCTATGGTTGAAGTCCAGACTTTTTGATTTTCGGTAGTGCCTTGTTGCACCAGTGCTGCGGGCATATCTGCAGCCATACCGTGTTTTTGCAATTGTTCGCTCAATTCAGGTAACCCCGCAAGACCCATATAAACCACCAGCGTTTGCCGAGGCTGTACTAAAGCTGTCCAGTTTAAATCCAGTGCGCCATCTTTGAGTTGACCAGTAACAAACACGCAGCTCTGTGAGTAATCCCGGTGGGTTAATGGAATACCCGCATAACAAGCACAACCGGAAGCTGCCGTTATACCAGGCACTACTTGAAATGGAATTTTTTCATCGGCAAGCGTGGCAATTTCTTCACCGCCGCGGCCAAAAATAAACGGATCGCCGCCTTTCAGCCGTAATACCCGTTTGCCTTGTTTGGCATGTTCCAGCAGCAGCTGATTGATTTCATCCTGCCGTTTAAAATGCCAGCTGCGTTGTTTGCCAACATAAACTAAATCAGCTTCTTTACGCACCAGCGCTAATACTTCTTTACTGACCAACCGGTCATAAAACACCACATCGGCTTGCTGCATTAAACGCAGCGCCTTGAAGGTCAATAGATCCGGATCGCCGGGACCAGCGCCTACCAAATAAACCTCGCCTTGTTTTAAGGCATTGGGATCGGCTTTTTCAATTAATGTTTGCAGCGTTTGTTCGGCAAGTTGATCACGGCCGGCCAACATATGATCAGCTACAGGGCCCTGCAATACCGCTTCCCAAAAGCGGCGGCGTTGACTGAGTTTGGTAAATTTGTCTTTTACCGCTTGTCGATAATGGCCCACCAAATGGCCCAGACGACTATAACTGGGTGGAATCAGGGTTTCTAAACGGGCACGTAACTGCCGGGCTAAGATCGGTGATTGGCCGCCACTGGAAATCGCTACGACAATCGGTGACCGGTCCAAAATGGACGCCAGAATAAAATCACACATATCAGGCTCATCAGCAACATTCGCCGGAATACGCCGGGCCTTGGCAGCCTGATAAACAGCATGATTAACGGCATTATCATCGGTTGCGGCAATGACCAGGTTTTGTGAATGTAAATACGCCGGATCAAACTTCGCTTTTAACCACTGAACCTTATTTGCAAACGTCTTATCATCCAATAATTGCTGCGTCATCAAACTGATTTTCGGAGCGATTATCGTGACTTTGGCCTGCGCTTTTAATAATAAACTGGCTTTGCGCGCGGCAATATCGCCACCACCGACTACCAAACAACTGCCGCGTTTGAGGTCGATAAAAATCGGTAAAAACTCCATCATGTTCCTAGGGCTTATTTATCTTTCAAATCCACCACTGCTGGCGGCTATTTTTGGGTCCGGCAAGGCGGAAATCGCGCCGTGTAGTTATTCTACATCAGCGATTGACAACGCAGCCAGGCGCAAAAATAGTCCCAGCCCTTCGGGTTGTGAGCTGAAAAAGCGCGATGCTGCGTTACGCGTCGTTATTTTAGAATGACTAAAAGGCTCTCCTCGTGACTTGATTAGCGCTTTTTCAGCTCACAACAGAGGCGGAGATGAAAGATAAACAAGCCCTAATCAGTTAACGGCAGGGCCAGTGCCTGTAATACATAGCCATCGGATAAATTCTGCACCACGGCGACAACGCTTAACTGGTCACGCTGCCATTCATCAGCCAATTTAATGGTTTGCTCAATCTGACTACTGCCATCTTCGGCCAAATCAAATGGGCCCAGCCAGGCTCGCACCAGATTCTGATGATTAAAATCCCGGCCGGCATTATCACCGCCACTTACTTCACTGAATACGTTGTCTTCAGTGACAGCTAAATAGAGTTTGCTGTGTTGACGATTGGCTTCACCTGCAACCTGCAACTGGCTATCGATATGCAATGTTTGATTTTGCTGGTTGACTTGTAAATTAATAGCAACTTCCGACTGGTAATTGTTTAAAAAACCAATCACATCTATTAATTGTTCACGCCAGCTATGCACTGTTTCACCACTGACAATAAGCTCAGGGGTAAAAACATGTTGATAACGATTTAAATGCGCCAATTGTTTTTGCCGGCCGGTAAATACGGGACTGGCAAATTGATCGACCCAGCCTTTACGGGAATTTAAATAATCAATATGAAAAGTCAGCACAATGAGCTGGTCCTCAGTAATGCCCTTTTCTGGCAAGTTGTTAACGTATTTTTCAGCGGCGGGACATAAACCGCAGCCTTCAGAAACAAACATTTCCAGCAGCGCGACATGCTTTTCGCCGGAAGTGGCTTGCCAGCTTTGGCCGTATGCCAGCATGGGCAAGCTTAAAAACAGTAAAACAACCAGTTTGTTGATTAGGCGCATATCACCACTCCTGATGGTTGATTATAAATCAGACCCATTCAGATGTCGGTTTTACTGCCACTGGCATCACTTATTAGAGCTAATTCCCGCAGTACAGCCGTGGCATAACTGCCAGGTGGCAATGCAAAACTTACGGTCAAGCTGTTATCGTCAGCAAATTGCCAGTCAAATTCAGTGGGAAACAGACGCAATGCCCGGCGTTCATGACTCAGTCCCAGTTTTTCCAGCTCTGTTTGCCATTTTTGCCAGTCTGCCAGCACCTTATTTTCTAAAGCCAAACTGTCCAGTGTATTGGGCGCGGCACCTTTACCCCATAACGGGCCGGTTGGATGAATATCCATTGCATTCAAACGCTGTTGAATCGTGTCATCAATGGTTTCTGCCAGAAAATAGCTGGCACGGGTACCACTTAACAACATGATATCGCCGGGCAAGGCGTTATCCCAGTGTTGTTGTTTAATACGTTCAGCCAGCACCAGGTTAAATAACCAGCTTCGGGCTGCTGAAATAATCATGCTGCGCTGGTTACGTTTTTGCGGCGCCGGGCCACCGTTAAACCAATCGTCGGCTTTTTGCAGATTCAGGCCATCACGGCCAAAGCGTTGTTCGGCAAAATAATTGGCAACACCTTCTTTGGCAATGCGTTGTAAATTCGTCTGCCAGGTGGCTTTATCACCCTGTAAATCTGTCAACCGTAAAGTAAAATGATTGCCACCCAACGCGCCACGCTTGAGTTTTTTACTGTGCCTCACGTGCTGCAAAATCTGCAATTCATCGCTTTGCATTTGTGACCAGTCAGGTTCGGGCAAGCCCTGCAGATTGATACTGAACCATTGACTGGTCACAGCATGACGGTCTTTCAGGCCGGCATAACCGACGGCCACCGGTGATACTTTGGCAAAACGGGCGATTTGCTGTGCTAACCAATCGGTATTAGTGCCAATTTTTTGTACATATAGCCAGACATGACTACCCTCGCCCTCAGGCTGAAACGGCAGATGCTCGGCAACCTTAAAGTCGGCTGCAGTGCCACGGATAGTCGCCTGACAACCGGCAATATCGCCGACACGAGGCAGTTCACTAAAGGTCATCATTAAATGCTGCGATCCCGTTCCAGTAAAACTACGGCGTGAGCGGCAATACCTTCTTCACGGCCGGTAAAGCCCAGCTTTTCGGTGGTAGTCGCTTTGATATTAATCGCTGCAATTGTAATGTGCATATCTTCGGCTAATAATTCACGCATTTGGGGGATATACGGCGATAATTTGGGCCGCTCTGCCACCACGGTGCTGTCGATGTTGGCGATCTGCCAGCCAAGTTGATGGACATCGGCAATGACACGGCGTAATAAAATGCGACTATCGATTCCTGCATAAGCTTCATCAGTATCAGGAAAATGATGGCCGACATCCCATAATCCCGCAGCACCAAGTATCGCATCACACATAGCATGAATTAACACATCACCATCTGAGTGTG
>DASSWO010000067.1:0-12038 GCA_035704795.1 Methylophaga sp.
ATTAGCGTTGTCATCAATACCCGTAAGTTCGCCATTGTTTAAGGCATAGACCGGCTGCAGATTTTCTTTTCTGCTCAGCCAATTACTAAATTGCACTGCTTGCAACCAACTGACGGAAGTTACCGGCATACTGGCATCACCCTGCTGATCGCCTTTAAATTGCTGATACTCACGATTAGTGACTTCATGTACGCCGGCATAAAACGGTCTGGAAAGTTTAACCTGGCGGAGAAATTCATTGGCTCGCTGACCGGCTTCGTCTCTGGCTGCGCCCATGGTGAAGGTTTCATTGGGTGTAAATAACACCATTTCACCGCCAGCGGCCGTTTGATAACTGCGCGGTGCTTCAGCGAGTTGCGCCTCAGCTTCTGGCAATAACGTTACTGAAACAGTTTTGGCAGAGGCTGATGATGGCGTCACCGTTTGACTGACGGCGCGATAACCGGGCCGGCTCAGGGTGATTTCCTGTGGCACCGCCTGCAAGCTGAGATTCAATGGCGTACTGCCAACTTCTTTACCATTAATCTTAACTGTGGCTGCCGGATTGGCATTAATCGACACATCGCCGTTTTCTTCCGGCAAATCAAAAACCAGTGAGGTCGATTGTTTGCTATTTAACGTTGCTGATTGCGTTTGGGGAACATAGCCTGGTTTTTGATAGGTAATTTGATGATTTTTACCGGCCTCAACCAACAGTCGATCAGTGGCATTCACCACAATACCGTTAACGGTCAGCGTACCGCCTGTTGGTTGTAAATCCAGCTCAATCGACGCCTGCTCTGCTTGCAGCCGGTAATGACGCTCTGCGGTGGTCGTTTGCTGCGTTATTTCAATGGTTTCAGTGCTGGGTGCAAATTCCGGCATAGATAATGCGACATCATAAAACCCACCGGCAACCGGTATTTCAAGCGGTGTTTCACCGACCTTTTCACCATCAATTGTTACTGTTGCACCAGCAGGCGTTGATTCAATTTGCAGCTCTCCCGCCAACGGCGTAAAAGAAACGGTTTGCTCAAGCTGCTCGCCGGCTGCTAAGGAAAAATCGATGATTTCTGGCTGATAATGAGGATGATTGATCGACAGTTGGTAGTCACTTGGCGGTAATGTCTGTTCAAGCGTATCAGCCACGGCTATGACATCATTATTGAGTTGCCAGGTTGTTCGCCCATCAGCTAAATCGGTGGTAAAGGTGACTTTCGAGGGCAGTGGCTTTAATGTCACGGTTAACACCTGGCCTTGTTCGGCTGGTTGTAAAACCTGCTCATGCGGATAATATCGTTCGGCTGTAATACGGATAGTCGGCGACGCCGTTAAAGAATAGACCGAGCCAAATAACGCTATCCCAAGTCCCTGCTCCACACTAACTGAAGCCGGCAAAGCAGCATCAGGCTGCACGATGATCCGAGTCCCTCGCGATACCAATAATACCGTCAGGATCAATAGGCCTATCAGCATTAACCCAAAAAGCATCAACAGATAAAGCCGCTGATGCCGTTTTTTAGCCTGTTGCAGGCTCTGATTAAATGGCTTCATCACAGATCAACGTGACAGAAATTGCGGCCTGATCGAGCGGAACCTCTACCTCAATAAGCTTGGATTTGTAACCAGTTCTTTTGCCTTCAAAGGTGTAATTGCCAGGCTTGAGCTGAATCGTCTTAGCATCAATGACACCAACATTACCGACACCGCGGACACTGATAAATGTTTGATTATCAGAATTTATGTTAACCGCGACCGGTTGATTCGCCGCCGCTAATACTTCAGCAAAACGCTGACGTTTGGCAGCGAGTGTGGCACTTTGATTTTGATAATTACTGGCTTGTGCCAACAAAGCTTTAGCATCCTCGGCAACAGACTGATTGGATAAACGATACGGTGATGCCAATGCGGCATCAATTTGCTGCTGTAACGAGACAATTTTGTTGGCGACAGCTAACTGTTCGGCATTTGCTTTATCCGCTGGCCGCAGCGACTGAATTTCTTGACGATGCGTTTGCACAGCGATCCAGTTATCAGCTGATTCCGCGCTTGCCACTTTCGATTGTAATTGGCGTAGCTGTTGATTTTGCTTGGCTTGTTGAATCGCTTGATTTAGCGCCCGTACTTCTGACCTATCGGGATACAACTGTCTGGCTTTATCCAATGCGCTTTGCGCCGCTGCCAAATTGGCATTCTCAAGCGCTTGATAGGCCTGATTAATCTGCTGCTGAAAGTTATCGTTATTAATGGCAGTGGTTAGCTGTTGGCCACGTTGTTTGAGGGCTTCACGCTCAGGCACCAGCTTTAATAACTGATTAATTAGATCCCGCTCACGCTGGCGATTATTTTCAGCGTTGGCAGTTTTGATTTGCTTGAGCAAATCATTAATTTCTGGCAGCTGCGCCACCCGCTCGGCCAGCTTTTTGGCAGCTTCTGAGCTAGTGTCCAGCATCAGCGCTTTATCAATCACCTGTTTGGCGTTGGGATAATTATTGTTATCAAAAGCGCTTTGCGCCGTCTGCATCGCTTCGGTAAATTGGCTTTGGCTGTCGGTAATGGTGTCTTCGGTAAGCTTAATCAATTGCGTAATTGCGTTGTATGCTTTGACATAGTTACTGGCAGCAAACTGCTGAACGGCCTGCTTTTCAATATTTACGAGTTTTTCTGACAATGCCTTATCCCAGGCGGGTAAATCAATTTTATTGAGCTGCGGTCTTAATTCATTTTCAAACCGGGCGTAGGCTTCAAGATAAGCCTGTCTGAGCTCGGCATTATCTGCAGGTGGCGCTGTTTCTATGGTTGCAGCGGGTGCAGATTCGGGCTCGGTTTCTTCTAATGACAAATCAGGCGTTTTTGGCTGGGAAGCCCAATAAAGAACGCCCAGCCCTAACAAGCTGAGCAGCAACACAAATAACAGTGCCTGAAAAATATGCAGGCGTTTGGCCTGCTTGGCGGCGGCAATCTTCTCGTTAATCATAAAGCGAGTTTACAGTTGCACGTCTGGCGTGGCTTCCAATTGGTACATTCGATTTAAAAATGCCCGCCACTGCTGAAACTGATTTTCGATATCGCCTGTTAATTCTACTGATTGTTCTTCGTAAGTCATTACCTGTGGGGCCATTTCCAGATTAATCGATTCGCCCAGTTCATTGATAGCGTCCTGATGAAATTTAGCTTCTTCTCTGGATTTAAAACCACTGGAAATCAGTACTGCACCACCAATACCGCCTGCAATGACGGCAACATCCCGGCCAATATTCGGCTGCGTCGAACTGCCACTCACTGCCGCGGCTACTGCCGCCGCTACTAACGCAACGCCGCCGAGAATTTTCAGGGCACTTTTGGTTTTGGCTTCTTTTCGTAATTGCAGCTCGGTGGCGCTGGCTTCCTGCCAGGCTAAATAACTGTCATCCATTTGCTCTGAAAAATTGCCGTAATTCTGCTGTAAGTTATCTACGAATAGTTGCTCACGCACCCGAATGGATTTAACCCGCTCAAACATGGGGTCGGCATCACTGGGAAGACCCAACAGTTCGATTTGTCGGCCACTGGTATCAAGATAATCGCTGAATGCTTCTTCATTAAAACTACTGGCAAACCGCAGATCAGCAATAGATTTTAATTCTGCCAACTGACTTTGCTGTTGTTCTAACAATGCCTCAATAATGACCGCTGCGGCTTCATCAAATGCCGGCTGGTAAGGATCCAGACCTTCATTGCGGGGATTTTTATAAAAGCCTTCGTGAACTTCATAATTAATGGTTTCATTCAGCCATTGTTTATTACTGGCATCGACAGCATTGAGACTGAACTCCACCTCCTGGCCATTGGATTCGATGATTTCACCCAGCACATATAAATCCCCGGATGCGGTGCTATTTGGCGTGACCCGAACAGCACCAAACATGCCACTGTCATCCAGTGCCTGTTTCAATTGATAGGCAAACCGGTTAGCTTCGGCTCTGCGTAATTCTGGCCAGATACCCTCTTCTTCATAATTGGCTTCAGCATCTGAGAGTCCCGGTGAAAACACCGGTATCACCACATCCAGTTTGACGCCCTGATAACGTTCGGCTTCTGCCTGGTTATAGCTGGATGCCGGTTGAGGCCCCGTTGGCACTGATTTAACTGTTGATGGCGCGCAGGCCACCAGTAAATGCATCGAGATAAACAGATAAACCAGTAGCTTAAGTGGCGCTTTAATTATTTGGCTATTCAACAACGTCTAATCCTTTATATTTGCGATATTCATTCCAGAGTTTTTCGCGTATCTCCGGATCAGTTTCAGACTCGGCTGCCAGACGAATTTGTGCAGCAATAGCATCATCATTATTGGCAGCGGGAATATCTTTAGGGACAGCGCCATTTCGGGCACTGGCCGGTGATTGCGTAATGCCGGACTCACTATCTTGCATATCCTGTTCAGTCATCGACGGTGGTATCTCTAACGCAGGGTCGGTTCCCTGCATTTCCTGACTGGCTGTCGCATTGTTTTCAGACAGTCCATCACTTTGCTCAGCATCACCTTCGGCACCTGAACCGGAACCGCCGCCACTATTATTGGCACTGGAAGAGGACGATTGATCAGCAAATTTACAGGCTTCGAAACGGTTAATCGAGTCGTAAAAAGCCTTTTCCATCAGCACAATCCTTTGAGCGCGACTTAATGACGGATCGTCACGATAGCGAATGTCGGCCTCACCACAATTTACTTCTGCGGTTTGTTCATCATCAGCAACCAGCGTAAATGGCAGTACCGACAGCACTGTTAAGCTAAGCCACAGACCGCTCGATTTTAAAGTTTGATGCCCTGAGTATGCCATTTATTCCCTTTGTTGCTGTATGAACTATAGCCTGAGACCGTCTTTAACTGGTTTTAATTTTTGTCAGTAAAGCACTGCAATAAGTTTTCGGCGTTCCCCTTCGAAAGCCCAAACTACATTCTATCGGCAATACGCATGAACATCATGGTTGTTTACCTGATTTTTCGATGATTAGCCCAGCAAGACCTTATGCTGATACATTATTGGCACACTTTGAATAAGCTAATGGAAAGCAAATAATGAAACCACAGGCGTCGATTGAAAAAACATCAATGGGTGAACAAGACAGATTTGCACTCTTTGTCGAAGAAAACGGCGAGTTAACGCAAGTTGATAAACTTTTTGAGGATTATCAGGCAGCGTTAGATTATATGCTCACCCAAGGCTGGCAGTTAAAACGCAGCGCCCCTGCAGGTTCGTTGCATGTCGATATCCGTTTTAGAAAACCCTAGGGCTTGTTTATCTTTCATATCCACCACTGCTGGCGGCTATTTTTGTGTCCGGCAAGGCGGAAAGCGCGCAGTGTAGTCTTTCTACACTAGCAATTGACAAATGGGTCTGGAACCCATTTGAACAGCTTTGCTGGCCGCGAAGCGGGGAAATACAGGGACGTATTTCATACAACGCAGCCGGGCGCAAAAATAGTCCCAGCCCTGCGGGTTGTGGCTGAAAAAGCGCCACTTATGTCCATGGATGGACGGTATGCCGGCGCGCCAAGGAGGCGCGCGCCGGTCAGCGTTGCTTGTAGTTTGTTTAGAATAACTACAAAAACGTCGGGAGCGTTTTTGAGCTTAAGCCCCAAAGGGGTGAGATACAGGGATGTATCTCACAAACGGCTCTCCTCGCGCCTTGATTGACGCTTTTTCAGCTCACAACAGAGGCGGAGATGAAAGATAAACCAGCCCTAGATATTACTGGACAGCAATAATTTCAGCGCCAATAACACAAAAATCAGTGCTGTCAGCCGGTTCAGATAAAGTTGTAGCGTTGGATTTTGTCTGAGCCAGTGACCAATCTCGGCAGCAATCGTTGCTATACCGCTGAAAATCAATAATGAAACCACACCAAACATGGTGCCCAACACGAAAATCTGTGGTGCTATCGGCCCATAGCTGGCATCGGCAAACTGTGGCAAAAAAGCCAGAAAGAAAATACTGACTTTGGGATTGCTGATATTCATAATAATGCCGCGTAAATACAACGCTTTATCACTGAGCGCGGCCTCATCGCCATCAAGTGTTGGCAGTTGACTGTTTAAAATCTGCCAGGCGAGATAAAGCAAATAGCCTGCACCCAGCATTTTTAATACGGCAAATGCCCAACTCGATGTTTGCAATAAAGTGGCAACGCCGAGTGCAACTAAACTGGTATGAAAAATCAGCCCGGTACATAATCCTAACGTAATCAAAATGCCACTACGCTTACCGTAAAGCGTCGATTGCGCCAGTACAAAAATATTGTCTGGCCCAGGGGCTATCGCCAACAATGCCGAGGCAACAATAAATGGTATTAATGATTCAACTGGCAACATTTATGTAAAGAAAAGTAAAATTAAATCAATAGTTTGCACCACATCACATTCTTCTGATATCAATGTGTTTTGATTTGGCCTTACTTGCGATAATACACCTGTGGATTCTAGACAAATGGAGCGTTTATGAAAAAAGTTAAATATTTTATGTTAGCGATGATGCTGACCGCATTGCCGGTTATGGCTGATAGTTCTGAAACCGTTGATGCCGCAATCGGCGGTGCAATTGGTGGTGGTCTTGGCGCAGCCGTTGGTAATGAAATAGGTGGACGTGAAGGTGCGATTATTGGTGGCGCAATTGGTGCCGGCGCTGGCGCTGCAGTAACGACTGATGAAAATGGCCGGCGAGATTATGATGGCCATCGGTATGACGATCACGGCCACCGTGGTCATTGCCCACCAGGTCATGCTAAAAAAGGTCATTGTTAATTTTTTGATCTATAAAGAGCCCGGCAAGTCCGCAATGCAGTTCACTTAAGCGGTGATGCATTGTAATTAACCGGATAGCGGGTCTTAGACATCTTAACCGCCCTGGGCCTTGAAGGCCTGGGGCGTTTTTTTAAGAAAAGTATGGCGATATTTCCCCTGAGGTTTTTCAATCTTTTCGGGGTATTGGCTGGCGATACAGCAACCGCCATATTGATAAGCTCTGCCGTTATAAACTGACAGGCAAACTTGAAGCTCACATCATCCGGGCTATAACCATGACTGACAGCCGCAAGGCTGGCTTCACGTCTTATCAGGTTATAAGCCAGTAGCGATCCCCATAATTCCTGACAAACCCACTCAACGGTTTTGCTTCGTAATGTCAATGCGTTATGTTGCATACTACTTTTGATGTCGCGAAAGCCAAGTTCAATCTGCCAGCGTTGATGATAAAGCGCAGCAACCGTCTTAGCCTCAAAGTGGTCGGCCGGTAAAGAGGTCAACACCGTTTTACTGTCCTGTCCCAGTTGATACGTGACCGCTCTTGCCTGCCATTTGTCAGGTAATTCAGGGTGCTGTTTCCTGGCAGCAGGCGAGGTGTGCATTTCAATCAACTGGTCGCCATCACCATAATCTGCAACCACCTCGTATTTACAGCTCTTACGCATGGGTAGCAGCCAATGTCGCTGATGGCCCTTGTCATGAATTTGATGCAGCAGTGCTGCACTGAAAAAGCCTTTATCAAGCAAGGTAATACTGTTGTCAGGCAGTTTATCTAACATGTCACTGGCAAGTTTCATTTCATTGGTTCGATAAGAATTGATTTGTGCATCGAGCAGCACATGGGAGTGCACATTCATCACGGTCACCACGCGACACAGTGGGTAAGGCGTTTGCCGGTCAGAACCGGTATTGCCACTGCCAAAGTGGTCCCGTAGTTCTGGTGTGTCGGCTGTGCGAAACAATGCGCCATCAATGGCAAACACTTGTAAACCCTGCCAGGTGTCATCAGGATAACGTTCTGTTGCCCAGTGCTCGCCACTATGACGGAATAGCCAGGCCATTGATTCGCTTCCCAGCTTTTGCCGTGCCTGGGTCAATGCACTTTTCGCCAACACGGTATCGACGGACTGACCATCGAGACTGATATTCATCCGGCGGGCAATTTCGATAAGCGGCTCGTTTCGGAAAAAGGCCATGCCCACCACTAGCCAAAGCACGTATTCACTGACCAGTTTTCTACGCCTTACCGTTACCTGATTGGCATGCTGTGTCGCCAGTTGCAGACAATCATGTGGGATATGCTCTGCAAATACACTGACCGATTGGGGGTAATAATCGCTGCTGACTAAATCAGAAAGAAGAGACTGAACAGACATAAAAAAACTCCAGTGATATTGCTATCACTGGAGTTTGATCTCTTCGCTGACTCAGTCAAGTTTTCTTAACTGATCAGCATTGCGGCAAGTCCGGGCTTTTTTATACCTGACGTGAATGAATTCAGGCTTATGATTGTCATAATTAACTATTAACCAACAGCAGATAAAACCATGTCCAACGCTTTTTTTGTGATTTTATTAAGTCTTGCCACAGCACCGCTGGCTGCAGAGATGCAACGCGGTACTATAACCAGTTGTGCTTATCAGGCGGGCACGGCCTATGAAATTCAAAAGATCCGTCAAACTGAAGGTGATGACTGGAAATCCTTTGAAGATAATATCAACAAAATCTACGCTGATTCTCAGGGCAGGGATGATTTGTTATTGATTGCTAAACAGGTGTTTATCTACCCGGCGGACAAATCGCTTGAATTTATTCACGATAAAATCCTCGATGCCTGTATCGCCCGTCAGCAAGGCACTGAGGCTAAATTCTGATCGAGACCATACAATTGTAAAATTGGCATGTCGTTAGCATAAAATTCGTTCCGGTATTGTGAACAGCGCCGATTCGGCGCATGCTCCCGAAAAAGCATGGGAAGGATCTTTATGCAAGCACCAGCCATACCGTCTAATGAATCGCAACGGTTGCAAGCTTTATCGGCCAGTCAGCTGCTGGATTCAGAATATGAGGCTATTTTCGATAATCTGACGGCTTTAATCAGCAAAGTTTTTGATGTGCCTGTTGTCGCTATTTCGCTTATTGACCATGATCGGCAATGGTTTAAATCTATTTATGGTTTGAAATTAAGTGAAAGCCCACGAAATGTATCGTTTTGTGGTCATGTCGTTGCCGAAAATAAACATTTGATTATTGAAAACGCAGCTAATGATGATCGCTTTGCTAAAAACCCACTTGTCATTGATGCTCCAAAAATCATGTTTTATGCCGGTTTTCCGCTGCGCTTTACCCACGATAACCATATTTACAATATCGGCACACTGTGCCTTATCGACACAAAGCCCCGGCAGCTCAGCGACGAGCAATTGAAAATGCTCAAGTCTTTCGCCTATCAAGTTGAATCGTTAATTGAAATGCGGCTGCCATGCATAAAATTTGAAGCATTGCGTGATGACCTTGCGGCTGACAATGTCACCTTTGATGTGATTCAGGACAATCTGAGAAAACTGCGCTCATTGTCGGATACCGATCCCCTTACTGGCCTGCGTAACCGGCGTTCGTTGGAGCATTTTATTCAGACCGCCTGGCAACAGGATAAACGCAAAAACAATATTGCCATCATGTTGATTGATCTGGATGGTTTTAAATCGGTTAATGACCAGTTTGGTCATAGCAATGGCGATAAGCTTTTAATTTCCGTCGCCAAACATCTGAAAAAACTGGTTCGCAAAAATTATGATTACATCGCTCGCTATGGTGGTGATGAGTTTGTACTGGTCGCGTTTAATCTTGATAAAAATGCTTTAGCCAAGCTGCTGGAAAAGCTGAAATCCGCCTTTAAGATCAAAGATGACAAGCTGTCTTCGATTACCATCTCGATTGGCGCCGTGTTAACAGATAACAAAGAATATAGTTGCCAGGAATTGATCCACCATGCCGATGAGCAGCTTTATATCGCCAAAAAAGCCGGTAAGAATCGATTCGAAATTGATCTGTTGGTTTAACGATCCTGCTGACGTTGTTCACGTTCCGTCAGCCGTTGATAGGCTTCGGCTTCATGATGAACGTCATCAATCAGGCCACGATGAATTGCCACCGAAATCGCTTCCTGATTATGAAAGCGGCCGCCCTCTTTGAAAATCAAATCCAGCAACTGCCGTGGAGACATATCAAGGTAACGCGATAGTTGCTGGGATTCCTGGGAAAACTTTTCCAGCACTTCCGGATGCGAATGCTGAATATTGAGAATCGCCAGATTATCAATAATGCTCAGCTCTTTAAAAGTCTCATCACTAAGGCCATTATTTTGCACAAAGCGCAGGCTGGTGAGCCCCGTCAATTGGTGAAAAGTGTTTTGCACCAAATTCAGATCGGCGCCGCGACCGGCTAATGCCACTTTCAGGGCTTTTAATCGATGCCGGGCCAGAATCACCAGACTTTTTTCCATCACATCGCTCATCACTATTACCTGTTTTATCTTTGAACTTTATTATCATGCTGCTACCCCGTAAAGCATCAACGGGCCCACTACTGCAACAAAAATTGTCTTCTTGGATAGTCTCTATTAGACTGCTTTTAACTGAGTAATGGAAAAGCTTTTTTGCTTTACTAATGCAAAAATATCGATGTAGTAAGGCTTCGGCCCGCGCCAAGCGCTCTGTTCATACGTTTTTTTCATTTCATGCCTGCCAAGGCGATAAGCGTTCAATGTTTCTGATTGCCGGTAAATCATTGCCGCGCCAACGCATCGTTTTAATTCAGCTTTCCCATATCCGGAGATTTACATGGAATTTTTGATGGATCCAGCCATTTGGATCGGTTTCTTTACGCTTATTATTCTGGAAATTGTCCTTGGCATCGATAATCTGGTGTTTATCGCCATTTTGGCTGATAAGCTGCCACCACATCAACGCGATAAGGCGCGCATTATCGGTCTGTCATTGGCATTAATAATGCGCCTTGGCTTGTTATTTGCGATCTCATGGATGGTCACACTGACAGAGCCATTATTTAATTTATGGACATTTGACTTTTCAGGACGTGATTTAATTCTGCTAGGCGGTGGCTTGTTCCTGGTATTTAAGGCCACCACCGAATTACATGAAAGACTGGAAGGTAGACAACACCACGGTGGTACCAAATCCGCTTATGCCAGTTTCTGGATGGTGGTATTACAAATTATTGTGCTGGACGCAGTATTTTCATTGGATGCAGTGATCACTGCCGTTGGTATGGTTGATGATTTATGGGTGATGATGGCCGCCGTGGTGGTTGCGATGGTCATGATGATTGTGGCATCTAAACCGCTGACCCGATTTGTTAATAAACATCCGACTGTGGTCATTTTGTGTCTGAGCTTTTTATTAATGATTGGCTTCAGCCTGGTGGCTGAGGGCTTTGGCTTTGATATTCCCAAAGGTTATCTGTACGCCGCGATTGGCTTCTCTATTCTTATTGAGACCTTTAATCAAATTACCTGGCGTAATGTGTCCAAACATGAAGAAAAGTTACCACTACGAGCCCGGACTGCCGAGACCATTTTAAATTTGATGGGCGGTCGGCATATTGCCAGCGAAGCAGAGAAAACCGCCGAAGTTGAGGAAGGCACGCCGCCGCCAGCGTTTGCTGAAGAAGAGCGGTTTATGATTTCCGGCGTGTTAACGCTGGCCGATCGCTCAATTCGAGGCATTATGACACCGCGTGCCGATATTTCCTGGATTGATTGTGAACAAGATGTCGACGCTATCCGTGCTCAGATTATGGAAACGCCACATAGTTTATTCCCAGTATGCCGCCGCTCACTGGATGAAGTGATTGGCGTGGTCTGGGCCAAAGAATTGTTTACAGCGCTGGATAATGGTCAGGATTTAGCCGAATTTGCCACGCAATATCCGCCGATTTTTGTTTCTGAGCGGATGGATATTTTTAAAATTCTCAATGTGCTGCGTAAAGCCAATGGCAGTCTGGTGCTGGTCGACAACGAATTCGGCACCGTGCAGGGCCTGGTAACACCGCTGGATATTCTAGAAGCGATTGCCGGTGAATTTCCGGACGCTGATGAAACGCCGGATATTATCCGCGAAGGTGACGAATGGCTGGTCAAAGGTACCGCTGATTTACACAAATTAGAACAGGCACTCGGTAATATTTCGCTGGTCAGCCCAAGCGATGACTACGCAACACTGGCCGGATTATTATTGGCACAACATGAAGCTATG
>DASSWO010000125.1:0-7202 GCA_035704795.1 Methylophaga sp.
CTGAGTGTGGCTTTTATGTCCTGCCAAAGTTGTTGGTAGGCTTTGGCCACCGGTGTATTAGCGGCAAAAGCTGACAGCGGGGCACGAAAATCGCCCATACGTTCGACAACAGCAGAATAAGGAATGGCGGTTTCCAGTCCATGTTTCAGCATCTTCGGCGGATGCGACAGCATGACGCGATGCATGGAACGGCGGCGATCCACCATATTAAAAAATGCATGCAGGCGTTTCGGTTTTAAATCGTGTTCTTTGAAAAAATCACGGGTTTGTTCAAAAGTACGCAGTGATAAATGGGTTGGGATCAGTGGCAAATACAGTGCATCTGCCGTGTCAAAAATTTGCTCGCTCAATGTCGAGAAACTGGGGGGACAATCCAGAATCACCAGTGCATATTGCTCGCTGAATGGCGCTAGCAGCTTCTCGAGTGGATTACTTTTGTTATCCATGTCAGCCAGCATCACATCCAGCTGGCGAAACGAAAAATCCGCCGGAATAATATCCAGATTCGGATAATCGGTATTTTTAACCAGTTCGCCAATCGCCGTTTTACCGGACAGTACTTTTTTGGTTTCGCTTTTGGCTTTGGCCTTACGCTGCAAAAGCCAGCTGGCCGCACCTTGCGGGTCTAAATCCCAGAGCAGGGTTGGAATGCCTTCATTGGCAGCGTGCCAGGCAATGTTGACCGCCGAAGTGGTTTTACCAACGCCGCCTTTAAGGTTAAAAAAAGCGATTTTTTCCATCAGAATGTAGCGGCCATTTGTTCCAACAAGTGCGTTTGTGCGGCCATTTTGTTATCTGTTTCTGAACTTTCAACGCGTTTGTAACGACCATCGGCAGACAGAATCCAGGCTTGCGAATTATCATCAAGATACAGTTGTAAATCATCAAGAATACGTTGACGGAGCTTTTTTGACTCAATCGGAAACGCGGTCTCAACGCGGCGCAACAAATTGCGTTTCATCAAATCGGCACTGGCGCACCAGACTTCCGGATTACCGTCATTCTCAAAATAAAATACCCGGGTATGTTCCAGAAAGCGGCCGATAATACTGCGCACCCGAATATTGTCAGATATGCCTTCAACGCCGGGTTTCAGTGTACAAATACCGCGAACAATCAAATCAATTTTAACGCCGGCCATTGAAGCCCGATAAAACGCCTGCACCATTTCTGGTTCGACCACGGCATTCGCTTTAATAATGATACGTGCCGTTTTACCGTTATTTGCGTGGTCAATTTCTCGCTCAATTTTTTCCAGCAAACCGGTATGTAGCGTAAACGGTGCATGCAGCAATTTATGCATTTGCGGCACTTTACCGAGGCTGGTCAGTTGAATAAACAGATTATTAACGTCTTCACCAAGTTGTTTATCCGAGGTCAATAAACCGTAATCGGTGTAAACACGTGAAGTACTGCGATGATAGTTGCCGGTTCCCAGATGCACGTATCGACGCAGCTTATTATTTTCGCGGCGCAGGATCAGCAGCATTTTGGCATGCGTTTTATAGCCGACAATGCCATACACCACATGGGCTCCGGCTTCTTGTAATTTAGCCGCCAGAGCTACATTTGCTTCTTCATCGAAACGGGCCCGTAGCTCCACAACCACGGTCACTTCTTTACCGGCATGAGCGGCAGCGACCAGCGCATCAACAATCGGCGAACTGGCGCCAGTGCGATATAAAGATTGTTTGATCGCCAGCACACTGCCATCAGACGCCGCTTGTTTGATTAAATCAATGATCGGCCCAAAAGATTCATAAGGATGATGCAGCAGAAAATCATGTTTTTTGATGCTGGCAAATAAATCAACATCGCCGGTCATACCGGTGGGGCGGCCCTGGGTAAATGGTTTGAATTTCAGATCGCTGCGTTCAACCAGCGAATGCAGAGCCTGCAACCGACTGAGATTGACCGGGCCATTGACCAGATAGACGTTATCCTGATGCATGCCGCACTGTTCGCGTAAGAAGTTGACCATATCTTCCGGGCAGTTATGAGCGATTTCCAGCCGCACTTCATCGCCATAGTTACGGTGGGTCAACTCGTCAGCTATTGTTGCAAGCAGATCACTGGTTTCTTCAGTATCAATCGCCAAATCACTGTTACGGGTCACCCGGAACTGATAACAGCCTTTGACTTTCATGCCAAAAAACAAATCCTCGGCAAAGGCATGGATAATCGACGACAAAAACACAAAGTGATATTCGCCAGGCTCAGACATTTCTGCCGGTAACTGGATGACCCTTGGCAGGGCGCGCGGCGCCTGTAAGATCGCATAACCGCGATCGCGGCCAAAAGCATCTTTACCGACTAATGAGACGATAAAATTTAAACTTTTATTAAGCAGCCGTGGAAATGGATGCGCAGAATCCAGGCCGATAGGACTCAGGATTGGCAGGACTTCTTCCTGAAAATATTGTTTCAGCCAGTCGGTATGCACATCGGTCCACATCGATCGTGGCATCACGCGAATACCATTTTGTTCAAGTTCGGGTAGCAGTACATCGTTAAGCACGTTGTATTGTTCTTCAACCAGCTCATGCGCACGTTGACTTATCAAACGTAACACTTCCTGTGCACTGATTTGATCGGCTTCCAGATAGGGATCGCCAATTTCAATTTGCTGAATAAGCCCGGCAACCCGGACTTCAAAAAACTCATCGAGATTGGTGCTTGAAATACACAGGTAATTCAAGCGTTCCAGCAGCGGCACATTGGTATCGAGCGCTTGTTGTAATACTCGCCAGTTAAATTCCAGCAGGCTAAGTTCACGGTTTAAAAAGAGATCAGGGCTATTTAAATCTATCGGTGTTTGCATTTGGGCGAGTCTAGGTTCATTTAATGACAGTTTTGTGACAGGGGGCGTTGGCTTATATATCCAGTAAGTTTGATAGTAATTTAGCCTACCACCAAAATTTACCGAAGTTTTCGGGGTTCGCCCAAAAACGACTGTTTAGCCAGTCACGTTTAGGCTGATAATTCTCAATAGCGTAGCTGTAAATTTGCAGACCGCTTTGGCTAACTGCGACTTGATGCAGACCCAACGCAAGAAAATCAGCAAATTGCCAGCCTTGTTGCTGCGCTTTGTCGGGATCGCTGATTAAAATGACATGCGGCGCAAATACATTGCGCAACGAACCGAGCCATTGTTGTCCCTGGCTAACCGACAATGTTTCGGTAAGATCGCTGATAATAGCGACATCGACCTGGTCCAAATCGCTAAGCTGTTGTTGCCGGAATGGTGTTGTCAGTTGTCGGGATCTGGTATCTTGAGCCGGTTGCACGCTGGCTATGGCCAGTTCGCCGGCCAACAATAAACTTTGTGGCGAGAATGCCGCTAATAGCGGATCCAGTAATTCACCAAGAGCATTAACATTATCCATGTCTGAGCAGCATAAAACATCTGCCGCCTTCTGGGAACACAAGCGACTTAGCGAAATGAGCCATGATGAGTGGGAATCGCTCTGTGATGGTTGTGGCCGCTGCTGTCTGCACAAACTCGAAGATGAGCAGGATGACCGCATGTATTACACGCGGGTCGCCTGTGATTTATTGGATATTGGCAACTGTCGCTGCAGTGATTATCCCAACCGGCAAACCCGGATGCCGGATTGTATTCAGCTCAGCGTCGAGCAAGCGCATTTATTCGATTGGTTGCCCGATACCTGTGCTTATCGCTTATTAGCCGAGGGTGAAAAGCTGCCCAATTGGCATCCGTTAATTACCGGCGATCCACAGTCGGTGATTAAAGCTGGTGTTTCGGTACGCGATATTGCTATTACCAGCGATAAAGTCAGCGATATTACCGATGAAGTTATCGCCTTAAACAAACCACATTATCCGCATGACGCCTGAAGAAAGTCGGGAATTTACCGCCCGTATGGAGCAGGCGGCCATCACCTTGTTGGAATTAGAAATTTATCGTAAACCCGATGACTTGGCGCGTCGTTTTGGTTTGCCAGTGCCGGTGGTGCGCTATTGGTGGCGTAATACCGATCAAAAAACCCATCCGGTTGATCAAAGTGCTTTGTCTCCACGCGATGTCAAAGTGATTCGCAAAGCCAGCCAGACGCTGGAAGGCTGGGAAAAAATTAAACGCTATCGACCGCCTTGTGGTGCCCGTATGGCCAGTGGCAAACTCTGTAAACGCAGTGTCGCTATTCGCGCTCCCGAAGGCTGGGCCTTTGGTGCATTGGCCAATCGCTGCCGCTTACATGGCGGCCTCGCCAAACGTAACCGTAAAATAGTCAGCAACGACGTTGACTCTGGAGATTAAATCCTAGGGCTTGTTTATCTTTCATCTCCGCCGCTGTTGTGAGCTGAAAAAACGCCAATCAAGGCACGAGGAGAGTGGTTTAGCCATTCTAATCAAACGACGAGTAACGCGGAGTGGCGTTTTTTCAGCCACAACCCGAAGGGCTGGGGCTATTTTTGCGGCCAACCGCGTTGTCAATCGCTTATGTAGAATGTCTACACTGCGCGCTTACCGCCTTGCCGGACACAAAAATAGCAGCCAGCAGTGGTGGATATGAAAGATAAACAAGCCCTAACACAGGAGCACGTCATGCTAAAACGGCCAGGTGGCTCTGAAAATGACCGTTTACCTGCTGAGCAAAAATCTGACACCTTGGATTTAACCACTAACAACAAGCCCTGGGCTGTGGTTTGATGTAAAAATCGTTACTATGTGTCGCCTCAGTCACCAAAAAGCAGAGTCTCAGTATGCACACCACCGCCGCAGAGTTTAATCAGGGTTTACTTAACTTTATTGATCATTCACCCACACCATTTCATGCGGTGGCAACGATGGTTGAAGTCCTTGAGCAAGCGGGATTTACTGAACTTAAAGAAGCGGATGTTTGGGGCGAATTGGCGGCCGGCAAATTTTATGTCATCCGCAATAATTCTTCGATTATTGCTTTTGTAAAAACCGCGCAAAATTTAGCCGATACTGGCTTTGCCATGATTGGTGCCCATACCGATAGTCCATGCCTGAGAGTCAAACCCCGGCCCGGCAAAGTCAATAATGGCCTTTGGCAATTGGGCGTAGAAGTGTATGGCGGTGCTTTATTAAATCCGTGGTTTGACCGTGATTTATCGTTGGCTGGTCGTGTCAGTTATCTTGATAAACAAGATCAGCTGCAACATGCTTTGGTGGACTTTAAAAAGCCGATGGCGGTGATCCCGAGTCTGGCGATCCATTTGGATCGTGAAGTTAATCAAAGCCGCAGCATCAACCCGCAGCAACATTTGCCCCCCGTGATTATGCAAACCGAACCCGGCGAAACACCAGATTTTCGGGCTCTGCTGGAGCAGCAACTGAGCAGTCAGTATCCAGAACGATTCATCGGTCAGGTACTCGATTACGAAATCAGTTTGTATGACACGCAGCCGGCAGCGTTAACCGGTCTTAATGATGACTTTATCAGTGCCGCGCGACTGGATAATTTATTGAGCTGTTACACCGGCTTGCAGGCGTTACTGGCAAGCGACGGCAAACAACCGGCAATGCTGATTTGCACCGACCATGAAGAAGTTGGCAGTATGTCCAGCGCAGGTGCACAGGGTAATTTTTTACAGTCGGTATTGCAGCGACTAGCTCCGACAGCCGAGGCTTTTCAGCGTCTGGTCGAGCATTCCTGGCTGATTTCAGCAGATAATGCCCATGGCATACATCCCAATTATGCTGATCGCCATGATGCCAGTCATGGGCCGCTGCTGAATCAGGGCCCGGTTATTAAAACCAATGCTAACCAGCGTTATGCGACCAATAGTGAAACCAGTGCCCGTTTCCGGCAAATTTGTCAGCAGGCTGATGTGCCACTGCAGGATTTTGTGGTGCGCACCGATATGGCCTGTGGCAGTACCATTGGCCCGTTAACCGCCGCACAAATTGGCGTCAAAACATTGGATATCGGCGTGCCGACCTTTGCCATGCATTCGATTCGTGAGCTTGCCGGCAGCCAGGATGGCTGGCATTTGTATCGCGCTTTAAAACATTTTTTCAATTAAAAACAAGGAAATACCCAGACTATGTCAGAAACTGTTGATGACTTGACCGTGACCTATCAGGAAGGCGAATTAATGACCGTTAAGGAGCTGGATAAGGTCGTTTTGACCAAAGGCGCCTGGGCGACAGTCATGTTTCGCTATCAGGATCTGGATCGCAAAACAGGCGAATTCGGCCCCGATAAATACACGATTCGTCGTTATCAGAAACGCAATGGCGAATACGGACAACGTTCGAAATTTAATATCTCCAGCAAAGATCAGGCTCAGCAAATTGTTAATGCTTTGACGGGTTGGTTAAAAGACTGATATCGCAACTATGAATAAAAGTCTGTTAACCAATCTTATTGCTGCAGCGTTAGTCGGTTTGGGTTTGTTATTACCAGCCCCCTGGCGAGAACCGGTTTTATCGACCGGTTTATTTGCCTTGGCAGGTGGTTTGACCAACTGGTTAGCGATTCATATGTTATTTGAGAAAATTCCCGGCCTTTATGGCTCGGGCGTCATTGCCGCTAAATTTACGGCGTTTCGTCAGGCGATTGAACATCTGGTGATGCAGGAATTTTTTCATCCGGCGCAGATCAGTCGTTTTATAGACGATTTACATGTGCGCGAATCAAAACATCTGAATTTTGAAGCCATTATTGAATCTGTGGATTTAACACCGGCCTGGCAGTCGTTGATTGATACCATTAAAGCGTCATCATTTGGCAGTATGTTGTCGATGTTCGGAGGTATTAAGGCCCTGGAGCCTTTAAAAACGCCGTTTATCGGCAAGATGCAGCAGGCATTAAATGATATTGCCCACAGTGAGGATTTTCAGCAACACTTGAAAGCGCAGTTGGGGCAGGGCAGCAGTGCTGATAGTCTGCATCAGCAAATATCGCAGATTGTCCATCAGCGTCTCGATGAACTGACGCCGGAAATGGTTAAAGATATTATCCAGCAAATGATCCGCCAGCATTTAGGCTGGTTGGTAATTTGGGGCGGTGTTTTTGGTGGCTTGCTGGGCCTGATTGCCAGCTTTATTCCCTTTTGACAGCAATTACAGAACCTTGCCGGCTATGTCAGGCATCGACCAATTTTTATGCAGAAACTCGAGGCCGGACGTTTTTACAATGTAGTGGTTGTCAGTCAGTACAAGTTACGGTGCTACAATTGCCTGATCCCGAGCGCGAAAAGGGGCTGTA
>DASSWO010000180.1:0-2361 GCA_035704795.1 Methylophaga sp.
TTGCTGACGCAAATCTGATTTATCGTCATCAACCATGTAAACGCACCCGCGGATCGACCAGCGTGTAAGAAATATCGGTGAGGATTAAACCGGTGATGTATAAAACCGACCCCAAAAATACCATGGCGCGGACGATAGCAAAATCCTGTGCATTGATGGCATCAATGGTATAGCTGCCCAGACCCGGAATACCAAAAAATGACTCCAGGATCAGGCTGCCCATAAATAAAGTTGGGATCAGCACCACAGCGCCCGTTAAGATCGGGATCATGGCATTTTTCAATGCATGACCAAATAACACCCGCATTTCAGATAAGCCTTTGGCGCGGGCCGTGCGAATATAATCTTTGGTGGATTCTTCCAAAAATAAAGTGCGGTACCAGCGAGAACCAGAGCCAATGCCGGAGATGATGCCAATCGCTACCGGCAAAATCATAAACTTTATGGCATTAAGACCGTCGCCAAAACCGGAAACCGGTACCAGTTGCATCAGTTTACCGACGACAAATTGCCCGCCGATAATATAGAACAGGCTGGATATCGACATCAGCATGACACACAACACCACGCCGCTTAAATCGACATAGGTCGCCCGGAAAAACACCATCAGCATGGCAAAAGTAATATTCACCAACAGGCCAACCACAAAAACCGGAATAGCTATCGCAAGACTCGGCCACATGCGGGATTGAATGTCGCTGCCAATATCACGACCATCATCGGCCTGACCAAATTCAAAGGCGAACAGCGCCACCGATTTATCAAAAAAAATGGTATCGGTAAATTGTTCGATCCCATTTTCATCTGCATTCCATATCAGTGGCTTGTCATAACCGCGTTCAGCCTTCCAGGCCTCAACGGCTTCTTGTTTAATATAACGATCACCGAGTTGCATACGCGCCATATCGTCGGGCGTATTGACCAGAAAAAACAATGCAAAAGTCAGCGCATTGACACCAATTAAAATCGGTATGGCATACAAAATCCGCCTAATAATATAAGCCAGCATAAAAATCCGTTCGTTGAAACGCTGCCTGATGGCACCGGTTTTTGGGTTACGATAGGCGCTATTGTAGCAGTGACTCAACTTTGCAAAACTAACGCCGCAAAATCTGGTCCCAAGCCTATCAGCGAAAAGGAGAACTTTATGGCAAAAACAGCAATGGACTTAGTACAAGCCGCCAAAGCAGGTATTCGTGAAGTCAGTGTGTCGCAAGCGCAACGAATGCTCGACGAAGATAGTATTGCCCTCGATGTTCGCGAGCCCGCAGAATTTGATGCCGGCCATATTGACGGGGCCCGGCATATTCCCCGTGGCATACTGGAGTTTGCGATTGCCAATGATCAGGATTTTCAGGATAAAACCCGTTCAATTGTCGTCTACTGCAAGTCAGGTGGCAGGGCAGCACTAGCAACAGCCACTTTGCAGCAACTGGGCTTTACCAATGCGGTATCGATTATTGGTGGCTATGATGCCTGGCAGGATGGCGAAGACGCCTAATCAGGAGATTTAACATGCAGATTATCCGCAATATATTAATTGGCTCGGCAGCTTTAATGATGTCATTTGCCACGATGGCCGAACCGACACAGATTATGGTGCGCGCCAAAGCCGTTGATTCTAAATTTATTGGCAGTAGTGTCGGTGGGGTTAGGGTCATTATTGAAGATGCCGAAACCGGAGAAATCCTCGATCAAGGCTGGATCAACGGTGATACAGGCGATACGACTGTTTTAATTGAAAACCCGTTAAAACGAGGTGAACGGCAGACGGATGATACTACTGCCGGCTACCTGGCGACAGTGGATATTGATGCGCCTCGTTTATTGCGTTTTAAATTAATTGGCCCTTATGCCGAACGGCAAAGCATGCAAGAAAGTACGATGACCAGTTGGGTGATACCCGGAAAAGATATTCTGGGTGATGGCATCATTATTAAGATGAGTGGCTTTATTGTCGATGGTTGGACGCGCGTTATTCAGGGTGGCCAGGTTGATATTTTGACCAAAGCCACATTGCTGTGTGGTTGTCCGATTACCAAAGATGGTCACTGGCAGGGTGATAACTATGAAGCCAAAGCAATTATCATGAAAGATGGTAAAAAACTTGAAGAAGTCAGCCTTGAGCTTAAAGGTCCCGATGGCATGTTCAACGGACAAACCAGAATCACTGAGCCGGGATATTACAAAGCTATTATCTATCTGTTTGACAAAAATACCGGCAATGTCGGTGTTGACCGCACGATATTTGAAATTGTCGAGCCAAAATAGGCTGTAACAAATTCGCTGTAAACGCGTCTAACAAATTATGACCATTAATCAACAATCGAAAATAAATCCGTCCGCTGTGCAAGGTGCCGG
>DASSWO010000189.1:0-5268 GCA_035704795.1 Methylophaga sp.
GACCTGTGACCGGTTTCCCAAAGAAGTTGAAAATCTCGATGAGCGCTTACAATCGCGACTCGGCTGGGGCCTGACCGTCGCGATTGAACCACCCGAACTGGAAACCCGCGTAGCGATTTTGATTCAAAAAGCGCAGCAAAATCTCGTGACACTACCAGATGATGTGGCTTTTTTTATCGCTAAACGCATAAAATCCAATGTCCGCGATCTGGAAGGCGCTTTGCAACGGGTTATGGCCTTTTCCCGCTTTACCAATCAACCGCTATCAATTGAGATGGCGCAGGATGCGTTAAAAGATTTACTGGCGTTACACCAGAAACTGGTAACGCTGGAAAGCATTCAAAAAACCGCCGCAGAATATTTTAAAGTACGGGTGTCGGATTTGCTGGCCAAAAAACGCACCCGCTCCATTGCCCGACCAAGGCAGATTGCTATGGCGCTGGCTAAAGAATTAACCAGCCACAGCCTGCCGGAAATTGGCGAGGCTTTTGGCGGCCGCGATCACACAACGGTGTTACATGCCTGTCGAAAAGTCGCCGAATTACGCGAAACCGATAGCCGTATCGCCGAAGATTATCGTAATCTGCTCCGAACCTTGTCGAGTTAGCCTGAGAGAATCATCATGCAATTCACTGTTACCCAAGAAAGTCTCGCCCGCCCATTGCAACTGGTCTGTAGCATTGTTGAACGCCGCTCCACGCTGCCAATTTTGTCGAACATCCTGCTCAAAGCGCAAGGTGACAAACTGACCATGACCAGTACCGATATGGAACTGGAAATGATCGCCACTTTGTCCGTCGCGGTCGATGAAGCAGGTGAAACCACCGTTTCCGCCCGCAAGCTATTGGATATTGTCCGCGCTTTACCCGCCAATGCCACCATCAGTTGTAAAGCCAAAGACAATAAGGCGCTGGTGCAAGCCGGTAAAAGCCGTTTTTCGTTGGCGACGCTATCACCTGCTGATTTCCCGGACAGTGAAGGTGCTAATTACAGCGAACAAATCAGCATGCCGCAGTCGGCCCTGAAAGATCTGCTGGATGAAACCAGTTTTGCCATGGCCAGTCAGGATGTACGTTATTACCTGAATGGCTTATTGCTGGAACGCGAAGGCAATAAACTGCGCGCGGTTGCCACCGATGGTCATCGGCTGGCACTGGGTGAAATCACCACCGCCGAAACAGTAGATGAAAAGAACAACGTTATCGTGCCGCGCAAGGCAATTTTAGAACTTGGCCGTTTGCTTAACGATGTCGATGCAGAAGTGAAACTGGCGTTCAGTCCGCAGCAGATCAAAGTAGAACTGCCGGATCTGCATTTCACCTCCAAACTGATTGATGGCCAGTTTCCAAATTACGAACGGGTGTTACCGATTGGCGGCGATAAAGTGGTAATCGCTGAACGCGATGAACTCAAACAAGCGCTGTCCCGTGCCTCGATTCTGGCTAATGACAAACACCGCAGTGTGCGTCTGAATCTTGATGCCGGCCTGCTCAAAGCCACCGTCACCAATCAGGAGCAGGAAACCGCTGAAGAAGAAGTAGCGGTTGAATACAGCGGTAGTGCCATGGAGATCGCGTTTAACAATGCTTATTTGTTGGATCTGCTCAATGCAATGCCAGACACCAAAGTGAAAATGACCTTCAGCGATGAAAACAGCAGCGCTTTGATTACACCTAACAATGACAATATTAGCCGGCAATATGTCGTGATGCCGATGCGCTTGTAATTGTCAGCCTGATAAAGACTGAAACGGCGCTCTGAGCGCCGTTTTTGTTTCTCGACTAATGGTGCAATTCGCCCAATACAACTTTATTATCAGCAACTTTCTGCACCACATTTGAATAATATTCTTCACGAAAAGCGTTAATCACCGATTCGGTTTCAGTTTTGCTGACACCGCTGCCCAGCAAGACTTCTTCGGTTAACCGTAAACTGGTTTCCAGCGTTTCGGATATGACAGTGGTTGCACCTTTAACGACCAGTTCAGCACAGTGCTGACGATCCCGCGCCCGGGTATGAATCGGCATATCAGGATAAGATTGCCGAACCTGCGCCACCAGCCGATCCACTTGCTTGGGATTATCCAATGCCACCACGATCATGCTGGCCCGATCGGCGCCGGCTGCCCGTAACACTTTTACTTTACTGGCATCACCAAAATACACCGGAAATCCCTGCGAACGAGCATCTCTGACCCGCATTTCACGCATATCCAAACCGATATAATTAACGTCGGCCGCGCTCAGCAATGCCGCAATGCGCGCGCCCACCCGGCCAAAGCCGGCAAGTATCACATGCTGCTGTGCATCATTGATAAATTCTGGCTGATCATAATCATTTTCGGCATCACGTCGGGTATCGGCAAAATACAGCAGCAAGCTATTCATACTGCGCACAGCAAACGGTGTCAAAGCCATGGTCAGGGCAATCACCAGCGTCAGTAAATGACTCAAATCAGTAGACAAAACATTAGATGAGGCGGCAACGCCAAACAACACAAAACCAAACTCACCGCTTTGCGATAACAACGTGGCTGTTTGCAGCGACACATCATTTTTGGCACCCGCAAGGCGCGCCAATCCGTAAACAATCACTCCCTTTAAAAACATCAAGCCGACGGTCAGGCTTATAATTAATGCAAATTTTTCCCAGAGCAGGCCAAAATTTATTTCCATGCCCACCGTCATAAAAAACAAGCCCAGCAAGATACCGCGAAACGGCAGAATATCAGCCTCTATCTGGTGCCGGTAATGTGATTCCGCCAGCATGATCCCGGCCAAAAATGCCCCCATGGCCATCGACAATCCCACCCATTGCGTCAACCAGGCAACGCCCAGCACCAGCAATACGGCAACCGCCATAAACACTTCCGGATCACCGCTGGCAACAATACGGCCCAGCACCGGGTTCAATAAATAGCGGCCCGCCAGCAACAAGGCGATAATCATCAAAACCGGATACAGCATATGCATTCCAGGTTCAGTGACTTCGGCGCCACTACCGGCAAAATACGAGACCAATGCCAGCAGCGGCACCACAGCGATATCCTGCAACAACAACACCGACACTGACATTCGGCCCATTAAGGTCGAAATACCACCTTTTTCCGACAGAAGTTGCAGGCAAAAAGCCGTTGATGACAACGCCAGACCAAAGCCAATAATAACGGCAGTTTTTTGCGACAGATCAAAACTGAGCGCGATCGCATAAATGACACCGGCTGTGATCAATAACTGACCAAGGCCAAGACCAAACACCAGCTTGCGCATTTCCCATAGTTTGTCGGGACGCAGTTCAATACCCAGGATAAACAGCAGGAAAATCACGCCGAATTCGGCCAGATGCCGAACATCTTCAACTTCGGTGATAACACCCAGCCCCCAAGGCCCCAGTACAATACCTGCGGCCAGATAACCGAGGATGGCGCCCAGACGAATTTTGTGGAAAATCGGGATGATGATCACTGTTGCCAGCAGTAACATCAGAATATCAATCAAGTATTGCGAGTCGACTTCCTGCACTCACTTGTTTCCGGTAAACGGGATTAATGACCAGCTTTCAGCTGCCATTCCAGTCCTTGTCGATAAATGCTGGCAGCAACATCACGTTTGTCCTGTGCCATCAAAACTTCCGCCAGTACCAAAAAGGTCTCACCACGCGGACCATGCTCGATACTGGTCCGTAAATAGGCTTCCGCTTTCGCCCATAATTTACTGGCGGCAGCCAAACGGCCCAGAGACAGTAATAACCAGGGATTTTCTTCGTGTTGTTTCAGCCATTTCTCGGCGAAACTCAGCCGTTTCAGCAAGCTGACACCGGGGATCAAACCATATTGGTAAATCAGCTGATCGCTCCAGCTTTTACGCAAAAACTGCTCAATCAGCGACACCGCCTGTGCATGTTCACCTTGCGCGATAAGGCCTTTCGTATAAGGAATCAACATCGCTTCGCTATTGCGAACTTTAGCCGGTGTTTGTTCCCAGATTTGTGCCATGCGCTGCCAATCTTCACGAACCAGTGCATGGTGTAACTGCCCCACCACGGCTTCGACGCCAAGTTCATTAATCGCATTGTTATCCATCACATGGCGTTTACGTAAATCCGGCAAAACCGATTGCACCGCCTGCCACTGATCGGTGTCCTGATACAGTTGCTGTAACAGATGTAACACATAGGGATGTTTTGGCGCTACTTGTCGTAAATGCTGGAGTGTCGCCAATGCCTGCTCTTTCTGGTCAGCAGAAAGTTGCAATTCTGCCTGCACAACACCAATAGCGATATCTGCACCTTCCGTAGTTTCATGCGCCAGCTTCAGGTAATTATCGCGGCGCGCCGGCGCTGATTGTTTTTGCGCGGCACGGGCGGCAGCCAGATAATGCAATAAAGGCGTTTCACTATTACCGGCATGACGTACCAATAAACGTTCAGCTTCGGCCCAACGGCCTTCTTCAAGGGTAATCAGACCTTTGGTCAGCGCCTGACTGGCACGTTTATGGCGTAATTGTTGTTGCCAACTTGCCAGACGCGCCGGTGATTGTTTGAGCAGCATCGAACTGCGCAATACAAAATATCCAGCCAGCAACAGCAATAAAAACATTGCCGCAAAGACAATCAGTGAAGTTTCTAAACTCCAGTCACCGTATTGCAGCAACACAAAACCCGGCTGAAAGTCGGCCAGCCAAATCAGCAGGCCGCCCAGTGTCAGGGCAATAACCAGAATCAGTAACAGTTTCATGGTTCAAAATCCTGCAACCAGCGCAGCGAGCCGCTGATATCCGGCAACGCTACTTCAATTTGCTCATTTTTTAAGGCTTTAAGTGAGGCCAGCATGGCATCACGCTGTTCACCAACAAAATAACGATTTAGCCAGTCAATACTGGTCTGCAAACTACTGTCATAAATGCTTTGTTCGCCTGACAGTAACGCAAATCGGGCCGTTTCCAGCTTTAAGCGAAGATTCTGATAGAGGAAATAACGCTGTTCGGGGATCAATACCGCTTGCGTTGCATCTTCCAGCTGGCGAATAACCACTAGCGAACGGATTTGTTGCCAGATATCGCTCAGCGCATTTTGCCAACCGGCACGAGTGCTTAAATCTCCACGGGTTTCGGCCGTCTGATCCGCTGTGTATTGCCTGGGCCCTTTGACAACACGTAATGAATCAATTGCATTAATAGCGCTTTGCAAATCGGCAGCAATGCCAGCGATATCAGCTGTCACCACGGCATCCAGCGCTAATTGTTCATCTGCAATTTTCTGACGTAAATC
>DASSWO010000238.1:0-5750 GCA_035704795.1 Methylophaga sp.
ATTTAATGGTAACCGGCGATACGCTGATCCCGCGACCCGATACTGAATGCTTGGTCGCACAGGCGCTGACTAAAATGCCGGTACAAGCCCGCTGTGCTGATCTCGGTACCGGTAGCGGCGCGATAGCGCTGGCGCTTGCCAAACAACGGCCGGATAGTTTTTGGCTGGCCAGTGATTTTTCGCAGCAGGCATTAATGGTTGCCAAAGCCAATGCCGCCAATTATCAATTACCGAATGTGCAATTTATTGGCGGCCATTGGGCGACCATGATTGCTGCAAACAGTCTCGATTTGCTGGTCAGCAATCCGCCTTATATAGCTGATGATGATCCGCATTTAGATCAAGGTGATCTGCGTTTTGAGCCGCGCTCAGCGCTGGCTTCTGGTCCCGATGGTCTGCGCGATATCCGGCAAATTATTTCGCAGGCCCGGACGGTGCTTAAAAACGGTGGCTGGCTGATGATAGAACATGGCTGGCAGCAATCCGCCGCGGTGCAGAATTTATTTAAGGTGGCGGGTTTTATCGCCATCACGGGTCATCAGGATTTTGGTGGCCAGGACCGAGTCGTCATCGGTCAAAAGCCGGAATCAGGTAACATTACCCCATGAATGATCAACAACTGTTGCGCTACAGCCGACATATTTTATTGCCGCATCTGGAATATGAAGGCCAGCAAAAATTACTGGATAGCCGGGTGATGATTGTCGGCCTTGGCGGCCTGGGTTCGCCGGTTGCTTTGTATTTAGCGGCCAGTGGCATCGGTAAGCTGTTGTTGGTCGATGATGATGAGGTGGAGCTGACCAATTTACAACGGCAAATCGTGCATCGTCAGGCCTCGGTCGGCCAGTTAAAAACTGATTCTGCGGCCAGCACGCTAAGCGATTTAAATGATGACATTGAGCTTGAATGTCTGGCGATGCGCCCTGATGCGGAAACGCTCGATAAGCTGCTGGCCGATATTGATGTGGTAGTGGATTGCACAGATAATTTTGATAGCCGGTTTTTATTAAACCGATTGTGTAAGGCAAACAAAATCCCGCTGGTGTCGGCGGCTGCCATTCGCTGGGAAGGGCAGGTCAGCGTATTTGATCCGCGTCAGCCAGATGCGCCGTGTTATCGTTGTTTGTATGATGATAATGGTGTTAACACCCCGCAAAGCTGCGCAGAAAATGGCGTGTTGTCGCCGCTGCTGGGGTTAATGGGTAGTATTCAGGCGATTGAAACCATCAAATTATTAACTGGCACCGGACAATCTTTGGCGGGCCGGGTGGTGATGGTCGATGCGTTAAGTCTGCAAATCCGGGAAATGCGCCTACCCCAGGATCCGGCTTGTCCGGTCTGTGCTTTGGAAAAATAATATGACGTTAAAACAAACTGTGCGTATACCGCGTACGCTGGTCAATGATTTACTGCATCAGGCGCAATTGTCGCCGATGCGGGAAATTTGTGGCCTGGTCGGCCGCCGCGAGGATAACTGCGAATGTTATCCGCTGGAAACGCAGGAGACCGATGCCAGCGTGTTGTTTGCACTGAATGCCTGCGAACAATTGGCAGCATTAGAAGCGCTGAAAGCCCGGCAACAACAATTGTTTGCTATTTATCATTCGCATCCCCATGCGCCGGCGTTGCCAGCCATTACCGATGAAGATGTAGTGGATTTTCCGGATGCTTTATATCTTCTGATTTCTCTGAATACCAAGGGTGTGTTGGAAATGCGCGGTTTTGACCGCCAGTCCGGCAAACTCGAAGAAGTGGATTTAATAATATGAGTCAATACGACGAGGCAACGTTGCTAAAGGCAGCTGAAATCGCTCTCGACAAAGCCCGTGAGCTGGGTGCCAGCGCTGCTGAAGTGGGCGTTTCTAACAGCCATGGTTTATCGGTTTCGGTGCGACAGGCAGAAATCGAAACGCTGGAACACAATAACGACACTGGCCTTGCCGTCACCGTTTATTTGGGTCAGAGCAAAGCTTCGGCCAGTACCTCGGATTTACGGCCAGAGGCCATTGCCGAAACCGTGGCGATGGCATGCAGTATTGCCAAATTTACTCAGGCTGATGAGTTTGCCGGTCTTGCCGATAAAGATATGCTGGCGACAGATTTTCCGGACTTGTCATTGTTTCATCCGTGGGATATTTCTGCTGATAAGGCCATCGAACTGGCGATGTATTGCGAACAGGCGGGACGGGATTTTTCGACGCAAATCAGTAATTCCGAAGGGGCCAGTGTATCGTCCCATCAGGGACTGCGGGTCTATGCCAATAGTCTTGGTTTTGCCGGTAGCAATCAATCCAGCCGGCACAGTATTGGCTGCACCTTAATTGCCAATGATGACAACGGTATGCAGCGTGATTACTGGTATGACCAGGCGCGCGATGCAGCAGACCTGCAAGCCGCGGAATATATTGGCCGTCGCGCGGCAGAGCGGACCTTGTCACGACTTAATGCACAGGAAGTTAAAACCGGACAGTATCCGGTGATTTTTGCCGCCGAAATGGCCGGCAGTTTATTTGGTCAATTGATAGCGGCGATTCGTGGCGGCGCCCAATATCGCCAATCCAGCTTTTTGCTGGATGCATTGGGTCAGCAGATTTTTCCCAAGTTTATGC
Organism: Methylophaga sp.; assembly: GCA_035704795.1. GTDB lineage: Bacteria > Pseudomonadota > Gammaproteobacteria > Nitrosococcales > Methylophagaceae > Methylophaga. Next base: position 2,610 of record DASSWO010000238.1, read on the forward strand.
ATATTCATGAACAGCCATATTTACCGAAAGCGATGGGCAGTAGCAGTTTTGATGCTGAGGGTGTGGCAACACAAAACCGCGATATTATCCAAAACGGCATATTGCAAGGCTACGTGCTCGATAGCTATTCGGCCCGTAAATTGAATATGACCACTACTGGCAATGCCGGCGGTGTGCATAATCTGACCGTTGATTCAGGCGATTTGGATTTTGCTGCATTGCTAAAAACGATGGATCGCGGCGTGATTGTCACTGAAACCATGGGCATGGGCAGTAATATTGTGACCGGCGATTATTCGCAGGGCGCTGCCGGTTTTTGGGTAGAAAATGGCGAGATCCAGCATGCCATTGATGAATTTACCATTGCCGGTCGTTTGCCGGATATGTTCATGGGGATTCAGGCGATTAGCAACGATGTTGATTTGCGCGGTAATACCCGCAGCGGCTCGATACTGATTGATCGCATGACCGTTGCCGCCTGATTTGATTTAGCGATATTGACTGGCGATGATTTCGGTAACGTCAGTCAGTTGGCCAATAGCAAACAGGCTATTCAGCGTGTCGCGGATTTGTTTGACCTTGTGACTGTTATGGCGGCGTAATTGCATTAATTGTTGTTGCAAATCAGCTGCGCCTGCGCCATCACTGGTTTTAATGGGCTGCAAATGACAACTAAAAAAACGCTGCTCCGCTGCCGTTAACGCCCGACGAATAAACAACTGCTTGCTGGTGTTATCGTCAAAACTCAAATCACTATTGATTTGCCAGTCAGCACCTGCATTACGGCGAAAAGCGTAAATACCAAAACTGACACTTGTCTGCAGATCGCTAATCGGTAACTTTAATGGTTGGGTCAGGCGACCGGTCATTGCTGCCAGAGATTGCCACAATAAATCGTGTTGCCGGGCGGCATTATTCGCTGTCGCTGCCACCGACTGTAAGATTCGGTTATTGGCGGTATCCAGAGCAAAAAATAACAAAATATCCGGTAATTGCTGACTCAATTGTCCGGCAAATAAGCGGCTCGATAAACTCAATTGCAGATCGTCACTGCGCACCGCCAATGTTGGTTTATTTTCGGCAAGTACCTGCTCAAAAAACTGATTAACCGGTGCCGGGCAGTTTTCAGTCAGCCGCCGCAACCCCAATAAGGTTGCGCCTTGCCAATATTGATGGCTGCGAACTTCATAGGGAATGTCAGTAAGTTTTAGTTTGCTTTGTTGTTGCCAGCGAACAAAATCCACCGTCACCCTGCTGCCGGTTGAGAGCGGTTGCTCAACAGGCAGTTTGACCGATAAACCGCCATCGGACAGTTCATTGGTGGTCAGCGTCATTGCCTGCTGCTGCTGATGATGCAGCACAATCGGCGTATGAATTTCATAGCGCTCGGTCTGACGATTTATATATAACGTTAAACGTTGCGCCTCGGGCATTTCGGGTGCGACTGTATTTGTCTGACGGGAAGCTTCGGTTGTATCTTTTGATGATGTATTAGCCACTATGACCGGCGTGATATCCGTCATTGTGACCATTTGCTCGCATTGTTGAATCGTGTCTGACAAATACCCGGCAATATCAGGCTGGCGTTGCGTTAACGGTGCCAGTTGTGCCTCGACTTGTTCACTAACAAAATTAATTGGCTTGGCGCGCAGTAAGTAAAGGTTTTGCAGATTGGTCAGCTGAACTATGACTTCAATATCAGTGCGTTTATCAGCATCACCATAATACAGCTGGCCGTTTTCAGTGATACCGACGACTAAAGATTGGCCGTTTGCTAAAGCAGTCAGTGGCAATTGATTAAGCAGATTATGTTGATGCCAGGGGGCTAAAGCCGTATCGGCTGCCGGGCTGCTGTGCACAAACAGGACTTTATCCAGTGCGGCATTACACCAAAATAAAGGCCCGCTAAAATGCTGGCAGAACAGCCGTAAATAATACTCGTGCGCCAGGTTAAACAACTCGCTATCGAGATCGGTATGACTTAACTGCTGGCGCTCAGCCAGCCAATTATCAAACCACTGGCTACGTGCCAAATCATCTTCGCGCTGGCGCTGAACAATCGCCACGGTATGCTGCGCAGTGTGCTCTAAAGCGATGATCCGGTAGGACATTTCGGTCAGCAGATCAGCCGGCGCATCAAGTTGCAAGGTCGGCAGGCTGATTAAAATATTTTGCTCTGTTTGCAGATGTTGAACCCGGCGCATGCTCAAGCGCATGGCGCTGGCACTAATATTGATGGTACTGGCGTGATAACGCAGTTCATCGGCATCGATGACTGCCGGGATGGTGATATTAAAGCGTGGTTCGCGGCGTTCAATGCGGTTGTCAAAATCCAGCCATTGATAGTGCTGGCTGTCGCGATACAAAATGGGTTTTTGTTCGGTATCGGCTGTTGCCGCATCCTGTTGCATCAATAGTTGCAGCGCTTTTTGCCAGGCCTCATAAACGGCGACGGTAAATTGATTATTACTGCGTTCCAGCAGGGTTTTGAGTAGCAGATAGTTGCGGTCATCGAGATAGTGGGTACGATTACCGATTTGGTAGGCCTGGCATTCGCCGGCGACTTTGCCGCGTAAATCAATATTCCGCAGACAGGGCTTTTGCAGGCGCTGGCGTTCCAGTTGTTGCAGAAAGGCCTGATTTTGCTGCCGGCTATCGGTTTCGGCCATTGGCTAACCGTTAAATTCTGCCGGGGTTTTGGCTTGAATACTCAGCGCATGGATTTGCTTTTGCATCAGATCGCCAACGGCATCAAATACCAGCCGGTGGCGTTTTAAAGGCATTAGACCGGCAAACTGTTCGCTGACAATCAGCACATTAAAATGGCCACCTCCGGTGTTGCCGGCATGACCCGCATGCAAATGACTTTCGTCAATGATTTCAAGCTTGCTCGGCGCCAAAGTTTGCAGCCGCTTATTCAATTCATCCTGAGTATTCATGGCAGTACTTTTCGAAATGGTTTGACGCTGACTTTGGCATAAACATCTGCATCAACATAGGGATCTGCGCCGGCCCAAGATTGTGCAGATTGTAAATTATCAAACTCTGCCACGACCAGACTGCCGGTAAACCCGGCGACGCCCGGATCTTCGCTATCGATAGCAGGATGGGGGCCTGCCAGTAACAAACGACCTTCATCCT
>DASSWO010000279.1:0-6066 GCA_035704795.1 Methylophaga sp.
CAGAGCCCGATATGCCTCCACCGTCAGAGTGCTGATGCCGCCAATACGTGGGCGATCGAGATTCCCGGAATTCGTATGATGGAGCCTGTGGGTATGGCGCCAGAAGTCGAAAGGCGTCAGATTCAGCACGCCGATTAATCGTCCAAGCCATTCATTAGCGCGCTTGGATGGGAAGAATGCGCCGTGGCTACAATCATGCTTGATCATGAACAAGCGCACCAGAAAGCCCGCTGCCGGTATGGAGATCATAAGACTAAGCCAGTAACCGGTGCTCAGGGATGCCCAGGACAAAATCCACAGCATAACAAAGGGGATCAATGTCACTAACAGCTCCATAACACTGCGCGGGATGCTCGGTGTACGGTAGCCTCCAAGGCGATGCATGAGCACGCGGGGATCTATTGAGAGGTTGTTATTCTGCATGGTGGTTCCCATCTGCATGCTCCTCATAGATCCGGCTCGCAATGCCGGGAGCTGCGATCTCGGTTAACTATGTGCTTGAAAAATTCGGGTATAACTCAGGATGCACTGATGGCTAATGAAGTGTATATGCGTTTGCGAACGCAGATAATTTATTGTGCCGGGAAAGATTCTGTTTTGCTGAAGCCGGGGAACGTCTGATTCCTACCTAAGCAGCCGAAATGTATCTCTCGAAATCGGATTGACGATTTACAAGTTGTGGCTGATTTTTCTCATCGTTATGTGCCAAAAGATGCTTAAGCTCAAACAAATTTTTTTCTGTATGCTGTGATTGAGATAAAAAATGAGTAAACAGAATGGACACAAAGCTGCCCCAGTTTGATGAACCAGCTATCAGCGCATTACTTGAGCTAATAAGCGATGGTATATGGTTCTGGCACTCAGACACAGGCTATGTGTACCGCAATCCAGGCTGGTACAAAATGCTTGGCTATAATCCTCACTCACTCGAAAACTCAGTGTTTACCTGGGAAAGCGTCATTCACCCCGATGACTATCAACGCGTCATGTTGCAATTTGAAAAGTATCTTAAAGGCGAAATTGACAAATATGAGAGCGAATATCGTTGTCGTACCAAATCTGATGATTTCCTTTGGATCCGCGATACCGGGCTAATCGTTGAAAAATCAAAAGATTGCTCAGTAGCCAGAATGATCGGTGCGCACTGCAATATTGATGCTGATAAACGCCTGACAGAACTTAAGTCATTCGAATTAGAAAACTTGCAGCAGATCATCGATTCAAGAACGATTGAATTGAAACGGCTTAATAAAAAACTGGCAGAAAAAGCTGATGAGGCAGAACGCAATGCTACAACTGATCATCTGACCTCGCTGTCAAACCGGTTTAACTTTGAGCAGCAACTCACTAATGAGATATCCAGAGCTCAACGCTTCATGGAGCCGCTGTCCCTAATCATCATGGATATTGATGAGTTTAAAGGGATTAATGATCAGTATGGACATCCAACCGGTGATGAAGCGTTGAGGACGGTCGGTAAAGTGCTACGTAATAACCTGAGAAAAATTGATCTTGCCTCCAGATGGGGCGGTGATGAATTTGCCTTGCTGCTACCGCAAACAAATCTTGAAATGGCCCTGACCGTTGCAGAGAAGCTTCGCGAAGCTATCAGCGCCGAAATGACGCAAATGGAACTGCATACCAGCGCCAGTTTCGGTGTGGTTGAACTGTCTAAAGATGACTCAGAGATTGAATTTATCAGAAGAGCTGATAATGCACTTTATCAATCCAAAAATACCGGTCGGAATAAAGTATCCGCTGGCAACTGATTAAGTCCCTAGGTAAATTCTGTCTCATTTATCAATTCAACATTTTAACGAGACTGTGATTCAGATAAAAAGAAGTCAGGCTGCTGGCCTGACTAAAAACTACAGAGAGAGAGAGAAACTTAAGAAGCTGTGACTTCAATTCACGTATCGGCTTTTTATCAGTTAACTGCAACTGATCTATACGCTGTATTGTGATCCTTATCGCATTTTCTTATTAAAACATTAGTAAATTAACGTTTTATTGGTTATTGGTAGCCGCTTTTAACAATAAGCTGTGCATTTCTGGCAGCGCACCAATATGGTTTTGCAGCTTGATCGAAAGCGATGGTAATTGCTGACGCGCTTTGTCTATCTCTGCAGGTATATCTTCGGCGACATGACGACCAGTATTCAAAAAGTACGGTAACACTACGACACTATCCGCGCCGGCTTTTACACATGATTCAATCCCATCAGGAATTGACGGTTCGGCCAATTCCAAAAAGGCCGCTTTAACCACCGCAAAGTCAGTTTTTAAATCTACTTGTAATTGCCCGGCAAGCCGGACAACTTCCTGATTCGATGCAGCACGGCGGCTGCCATGCGCAACCAGTAATAAAGCCTTCTTTGAGTCATGCATATTCATTAATGATCATTAGCTCCATGCGCCCCAATGCCAGTTTGCGAGCGAATATATTGATGTTCGAATAAATCCCGAGCTTGTTGCGCCTCCGGACTGCGGTCGGTAATTGAAAAAAACCAAATACCGATAAAAGCCACTGCTACAGAAAATAATGCCGGGTATTTATACGGAAAAATTGCGTCCGCAAAACCGAAAATATCCACCCAAACAATCGGTCCTAAAATGACCAACACCACGGCTGTCATTAATCCGGCAAAGCCACCGATAAAGGCACCTCGGGTCGTCAGATTTTTCCAGTACATGGAAAGCAGCAAGATTGGGAAGTTCGCGCTGGCAGCAATAGCAAAAGCCAGTCCGACCATAAAGGCTATATTTTGTTTTTCAAACAAAATGCCTAATAAAATGGCCATAACGCCCAGCGCCACAGTCGCGATTCTGGAAACACGCATCTCCATAGGCCCGCTGACTTCCCCTTTTTTAATGACACTGGCGTACAGATCATGCGAAATCGCTGAGGCACCCGCCAGCGTTAACCCAGCTACTACCGCTAGAATCGTCGCAAAGGCCACCGCTGAAATAAAGCCTAAAAACAGGTCACCGCCCACCGCAGCAGATAAATGCACAGCCGCCATATTATTACCGCCCAAAAGCAGGCCTGTTGCATTTAAAAATGCCGGATTGGTTGATACCAGCACAATGGCGCCAAAGCCAATAATAAACGTCAAAATATAAAAATAACCGATAAATCCGGTAGCAAAAAATACACTGCGACGGGCTTGTTTGGCATCCGCGACGGTAAAGAATCGCATCAAAATATGTGGCAAGCCGGCAGTCCCAAAAATCAGCGCCACACCCAATGAGATGGCTGACACCGGATCAGACACCAAACCGCCCGGTGCCATTATTTCACTGCCTTTAGGATGCACGGCAATCGCCTGGGTAAATAATTCATTGATATCAAAACCGACATTTTTCAGCACCATAAAGGCCATGAAAGTCGCACCCGATAACAACAGCACTGCTTTGATAATCTGCACCCATGTGGTCGCCAGCATGCCACCAAAAGTGACATATAAAACCATCAATACCCCAACCAATACCACCGCCAGTTCATAGGGCAAACCAAACAAAATCTGGATTAATTTGCCGGCACCGACCATTTGTGCAATCAGATATAGGGCCACCACAGCCAATGAGCCAAATGCTGATAAGGTACGAATCGGTAATTGCCCAAGCCGGTAGGAAGCGACATCAGCAAAGGTATAACGGCCGAGATTACGCAGCCGTTCTGCAATCAGGAACAAAATTAAAGGCCAGCCTATCAGAAACCCAATCGAATAAATCAGTCCGTCGTAGCCGGACATAAAAACCAAACCGGAAATGCCCAAAAACGACGCTGCTGACATATAATCCCCGGCAATCGCCAGACCATTTTGAAAACCAGTAATACCGCCTCCAGCCGAATAATAATCTGCTGCCGAGTGGGTGCGCTGTGCTGCCCAATAGGTGACCCCTAAGGTTGCGCTTACAAACAACAGAAACATCACCACCGCAGCAATATTTAACGATGCACCGGCATCACTGCCAGTAATAACTTCCGCTGCACTGACGTTAATCGACCAGGCACCCAACAACAGAAAATAAACCAGTTGTTTCATTGCAGATTGTCCTTAATTTTCTGGTTCAGGGCGTCAAAATGTGTGTTGGCTTTATGCACATAGACACCGGTTAACACAAAGGCCAGTAAGATAATAATCACGCCAATCGGAATACCTACGGTGATCACGCTGCCTGCCGCAATGGGTTTAGCCAACACAGAGGGTGCGAAGGCAATCAGTAAAATAAAGGCGAAATACATCAGCAGAATCAAAGCCGATAGTGCCCAAGCCCATCGTGTCCTGCTTTGTGTCAATTTAGCGAAAAGCGGATCGCGTTTCACTTGTTCATATAAATCTGCGCTCATATCATTCTCCAGTTAAACGCTGCTGCTGGCTGGATTTTTTTGCAAATACAAGCGAGTATATCAGCTGACAAAACCAGATTACTCTGACGGCCTTTGCAGAAAAATGTGACCTACTTCGCATAATGACAAAAACTGTTTATGATGAAATGAGTTTCTAAATTTATCCGGACGCAAGGAATTACGTCCATTTAGTCTGTTTGGCTTGTTGCGGGAGGCGACCTGAAAAACGTCAAAGTAACGGGGACATCTGCCCAGATGACCGAACATAATAAAAACAGCATGCTGGCGCCTTATGAAATGGCGCGTAAGCAGAGTATTCTCAAAAAAGCCAAACAAGTTTTGATCATTGATGATCAATCCACCGGCCGCACTATCCTCGAAAAAGTCATTCAGCAAATCGGTGACAACATTCATGTCACTGCGATGAGCAATCCAACAACTGCACTGGAATGGTTGGATTTGCATGATGTGGATTTGATTGTCACTGATTACCGAATGCCGGAGATTAACGGCATTGAATTTATCCGTTTGGTTCGGCAAAAGTCGCAGTGCCAGAGTGTGCCGATTGTTATGATCACTGTGGTCAGTGAAAAAGCGGTGCGTTATGAAGCATTAGAAGCAGGTGCAACTGCGTTTTTGATGCGACCAATCGATCAGATCGAATGCCGCACCAGTTGTCGTAATCTGCTGCAAATGCACGAACAACATTTGATTATTGAAGATCGCGCCAATTGGCTGGAACGTCAGGTAGAACTCGCTACCGATCAAATTGTACATCGCGAAAAAGAAACTATCATCCGACTTGCCAAAGCCGGCGAATACCGTGATGAAGGCACTGGTAATCACGTTATCCGCATGGCTAAATACTCACGGAAAATTGCCGAGGCTTTAGGGCAATTTGATGAACAGGAATGCGAAGATCTGGAATACGCTGCACCAATGCATGATATCGGCAAAATCGGTATTCCTGATGGCATTTTGCTCAAAACTGACCGACTCAATCCGCACGAATGGGAAATTATGAAAACCCATACTTTGATTGGCCATGAAATCCTTTCTGGCAGCCAATCAAAATATATGCAAATCGGTGCCATTATAGCGCTGAACCATCATGAGCGATTTGATGGCAAAGGTTATCCTAATGGTCTCAAAGGCGCTGAAATCCCATTAATCGCCAGGCTGGTATCAGTGGCAGATATCTATGATGCGCTGGTGTCAGAGCGCCCCTACAAAAGAGCCTGGTCAGAAACGGAAGCGCTCAGCTATAATGAGTCACAAGCTGGTACACAATTAGATCCTGTCTGTGTGCAGGCATTTTTTGATCGCTATGAAGAAATCCGTGATATTCAGGCAGCTTATGCTGACGAGTAAAAATATTTGATGCACCAACTAGATAAACAAAATAGCTGGCTTGGCAGACTAAAAGTCCGGCTGGCAAAAACCGGTGACAGTGAACCAGAACAAGCGATTAAGATTCGCCTGACTATTGGTTTAGGGATTATTTTTTACTTTTGCCTGCCGTGGGGTAATGAAAAAGGATTTCTTGATACTTTATTTTCACTGCCCAGTTTAACCACGCTGTTCTATTACTGCCTGGCACTAAGTATTGTATTAGCAATTATCATCAACCCCAAGCCGTCTCCGGCGCGCCGCATTTTTGGCATGGTCATCGATTTGGGTGCGTTATCAATTTTGATGTTTTTCGCCGGTGA
>DASSWO010000282.1:0-3659 GCA_035704795.1 Methylophaga sp.
ATTTAATACTTTGTTGAGCCACTTTAAAGAATTGCCTCTGGTCGCAGAAGATTTAGGCATTATTACCGATGAGGTTAATGCTTTGCGTGAGCAGTTTGCTATGCCCGGAATGAAAATTCTGCAATTTGCTTTCGGCGGTGATGCCAGTAATCCTTACCTGCCACATCAACATAGTCAGGATAGTATTGCCTATACAGGCACCCATGATAACAACACTACACTGGGCTGGTATCAGGCACTGGATGAGGGTGCGAAAAATCATTTGCATCAATATGCCGGGCCGAGTAGTGAAGAGATGCCATGGCTGCTGAATCGTATGGCTTTGCAGTCAGTATCTTCTTTGGCGGTATTACCAATGCAAGATGTGTTGGCATTGGATGGCACTCATCGGATGAATGTGCCGGGGACGATGGAAGATAATTGGCGCTGGCGGTTCCATTGGGATATGTTGCCGGCCGATTGTGCTGAGCGATTACACCATTTGAATGCGCTCTATGGCCGTTTGTCAGCTTTACCATGAGGCGTTAGTTGGCCGTATAGTGGCAGTCAGCATTACTGGGACCAGTATATACCGCCCAGAATACTGGGACGCTGTGCCCCGGTAACAGATGGAATACTGCCGCTTTGTCGATTGAGTGTTCTCGATGCTAACCAGGCAAACGCACTGGCCTCTACAAAATCAACATCCATGCCATGCTGGTCAGATTTGTCTACGACAACAGACGGCAAGTAGTCCTGTAAAGCCTGCATTAAATGGTCATTGTGGGCACCACCGCCGCAAATGATTGCTCGTTGACAATCAGGTGCATATTGGTGAATTGACTCAGCGATGGTTCGTGCAGTCAGTTTTAATAATGTAGCCTGAACATCTTCTGCTGAATAAGACTGTTCATATCTGGCCAGACGTTGTTGTAACCAATCAAAATGAAATAATTCCCGGCCACTACTTTTGGGAACAGGCAACGAGAAATAAGCTTCATCGAGTAGATTTTCCAACAGCTCAGCATCGCTAGTACCTGAAGCAGCCCAGTCACCATTGGCATCAAAAGCTTTTCCAAGCTGATTTTCGATCCAAGCATCCATCAAGGTATTACCAGGACCGGTATCAAAACCTAATATCGCTTTGGTTTTATCGGCAGGTAATACTGTGATATTGGCAATTCCACCGATATTTACAATCACCCGGTTTTCAGTTTCATCGTAGAACATTTTTTCATGAAAACCAGGCACCATCGGAGCACCTTGTCCTCCACAAACCATATCGCGTTGACGCATATCTGCAACTGTGCTGATACCGGTTAATTCGGCAATCAGATTGGCATTGCCAATCTGCATGCTGAAAGGATGTTTGGCATAAGGTGCATGATAAATCGTTTGGCCATGACAGCCGATTGCGGAGATTTTGGATGGCTGAATGTCAGCCATATGTAACAGGTTCATGATAGCGTCAGCATAAACTCTGCCCAGCGCCATATCCAGTTCGCCTAAGGCTTGTAAACTGACCTGAGGCTGTTTAATAAGCTGATGAATTGCCGATCGGATTGTCACTGGGTAAGCAAAAGTTTTTGCTGCCAATAAGCGTGATGGCTGATTGGCTTCAATATCCAGTAAAGCGGTATCAATACCATCAACACTGGTGCCAGAAATGACACCAATAAATAAAGCCATTAGTCTGTATTTAAAGCAAGTGTAGGGATCCGCACATTATTTAATCGGGCCATCAGTGGTTCTGCCACACTGGCAAACTGTTGCCGATATTGTTCAGGCAAAGCTTCTGCTTTTGGCAGTTCAACAGTTAAAGGGTTTTTATGAACACCATGTACCCGAAATTCATAATGTAAATGCGGTCCAGTCGCTAAACCACTACTGCCAATATAGCCAATAACATCACCCTGACTGACGCGCTGACCAGGTTTAATGCCAGATTTGTAACGAGACATATGTGCAAACAACGTGGTGTAACGGCCGCCATGCGATAAAATCACAGTACGACCATATCCGCCTTTATTGCCGACAAAACTGACTTTACCGTCACCGGTGGCCAGAATTGGTGTACCTGTAGCCGCAGCATAATCGACACCACGATGCGGACGGTTAGTTTTTAAAACGGGATGTTTTCGGTTGGGGTTAAAGCCCGAGCTGATTCGAGAGATGGGTACCGGTGTGCGGGTAAATGCCTTACGCATACTGGCGCCTTCAGGTGTAAAATACTGGCTATGACCTTCACTGTCCGTGAAGCGTATAGCGCGGAATGATTTACCACGGTTAGTGAATTCTGCAGCGAGAATTTCGCCGTCACCAATTTTGTCACCATCAAGATAGTTTTCGTTGTAAATGACTTTAAAACTATCACCTTCACGCAGATCCAAGGCAAAGTCGATATCCCAGCCAAAGATATGGGCCATCTCCATAATGAGCTTGTCTGACATGCCGGCTTTCTGACCATCTACGAACAAAGAACTTTTAATCTCACCGCCTACAATTTGTTGACGTTTTTCTATTTCTCGTTCATGAATTTCTGCAACGAAACCTTCTTCAACTGCACTTAATGATAATGTTTTAATTGGATTTAGCCGAAGTTCAAGAGCAATCAGATTAGGTGAGGCATCACTTTCAGCAGGTTCAACACCTACGCGCAGTAGTTGACCTGGCTTGAGATTTAATAAAGGCTTGGCATCTTTGGTCTGTGCAACGCTAAATACATCGCTGGCAGTTAAGCCAATGCGCGGAAAGATCAACGATAAGTTATCACCGGGCTCAATTTCGACCTCTCTCCAGTCAAGGTGTTCTGCGTCAGTTGCTTGGTTTTGAGCTGTATTGTCGGTGCTTTCTTCAATGTTTTCGCCAAGCTGATGCATTTCTTCAGCAGCTTTAATATCATCGTCTATATTGCTATCAATTAAAGCTGTGACAGCAGGCAGCTCAGCCGGAGTAACAGTTTCGTTAATTTTATCAGTGTCGCTTGCTTGCGGAATGATAGGTTTTTTGACTGGCATTGCCAGTTGATGCATCTTTTGATCAAGTTCGGGCAACTTGATGATCTGACTTTGGCTGGTTGGCACTGGTTCACTGGTTGCCAAAACCATCGAAGTCAAAAATATACCGGCGAGTGCCAAAACTGAAACAAACATAAAGTGTCGATTTTTTTGCGGTGTCATCCGCTCGGACTTAAAGATGCGTGTCTGCTGTGAAGGGCTCAGAAGTCTGTTGCGTTTCTTCATGGGCAGTCTCTGCTAGAAATAAATTTGTCCAATTCTCTCAGCATTTGATAAGAATTGAAACCCCTATGATTAATCGTCTTGTGGTAACATCTGCGGCCAAATTGAACCTTGGAGAGCAGCAATGATCCCTGTGCAAGAGGCGATGGCCGAAATTCGTCGCGGTGCTGAAGAAATTTTGGTCGAAAAAGAGCTTATTGAAAAACTCGAAAAAGACCAGCCGCTTCGTATAAAAGCGGGATTTGATCCCACTGCACCGGATTTGCATCTCGGTCACACAGTGTTGCTGAATAAGCTTCGGCAATTCCAGGAAATGGGTCACGAAATCTTATTTCTGATTGGTGACTTCACCGGCATGATTGGCGATCCCACCGGTAAAAACGTGACGCGCCAACCACTGACGCCGGAAAAAGTAAAAGCAAATGCCGAAACCTATCAACA
>DASSWO010000008.1:0-4973 GCA_035704795.1 Methylophaga sp.
GAAGCGCGTGTCATTATCGATATGTTGACAGGTGCCGCAGTGGATGTCCGTCAGGAACGTGATACGGTTGTCATCCAAATTCCTGGTGCTACCTTGCCGGATAAATTACATCGGCGGCTGGATGTCGTTGATTTTGCCACACCGGTTTCGATGATTGATGCCGAACAAGGTCGTGATGGCACCACCCTGACGCTCACCACTATCGGTGATTTTGAACATCTGGCATATCAATCAGACAATCAACTGGTTGTTGAAGTTAAAGCACGTGATACCCAATCTCCAGATGCGCGGGAAGGTGAACAGGCCAAATATACAGGTGAGAAATTATCGTTAAATTTCCAAAATATTGAAGTTCGCGCGGTCTTACAGTTACTTGCTGATTTTAATGGGATGAATTTAGTAACCAGTGACACCGTGACCGGAAATCTGACTTTACGTCTGAAGAATGTCCCCTGGGATCAGGCGCTGGATATCATCCTGAAAACCAAAGGTTTGGCGATGCGCCAAAATGGCAATGTCATGCTGATAGCACCAGCTGCTGAAATTGCCGCTCGCGAAAAACAAGAACTGGAAGCCAAAAAACAACTGGTTGAGTTGCAACCACTGTATTCTGAAATTATCGAAATTAACTTTGCTAAAGCAGATGAGTTAGCTGCCATTTTAACCAGTACACAGGGTGACTCTGTGGATGGCCAGGGTGGATTTTTATCAGAGCGTGGCAGTGTGGTGGTTGATCCGCGTACCAACTCTTTATTATTGCGTGATACCGCCGACCAGTTAGTCGCTATACAAAAGCTGATTGAACAGCTGGATATTCCAGTCCGTCAGGTACTGATCGAATCACGTATTGTTATTGCCAATAATGATTTCAGTAAAGAGTTAGGTGTGCGTTTTGGTGCATCGGCACGGAGTCGGACACTGGGGGCTGGTACATCTGGCAATCTGGAAGACCTCAGTGTCGATCCAAATGACTCAAACTTGATCGAGCCCAGCCGGGGAGGTGCGTTAGGTGGAGATGGTCTCAATGTGAATCTTCCGGTAAATAATCCTGCCGGCAGTATTGCGCTGGCACTCGCCAAGCTGCCGATGGGGATGATTCTGGAACTGGAATTGTCAGCGATGCAGGAGGAGGGGCGTGGTGAAGTTATTTCAAGTCCACGGGTCATTACCTCTAATCAGAAACAAGCGACTATCGAACAAGGTACTGAAATCCCGTATCAGGAAGCTTCATCCAGTGGCGCCACCTCGGTTTCTTTCAAAGAAGCGGTATTGAAGCTGGACGTCACACCGCAAATCACGCCAGATGATCGTATCGTCATGGATCTCGAAGTTAATAAAGATGAGGTGGGTGAAATCTTCCTGGGTGTACCCAGTATTGATACCCGTAGTGTAAAAACCCAGGTGTTGGTTGATAATGGGGAAACCGTGGTGCTGGGGGGGATTTATGAGCAAACTAAAAACCAAGGCGTGCAGCGTGTACCATTCTTTGGTGACTTGCCCTATGTCGGTGCTTTATTCCGCAATACCTTTAATGAAGATCGGCAGCGTGAGCTGTTAGTATTTGTAACGCCCAAAATTGTTAAAGAAGGCATGCAGTACTAGGTCTTCTAACTACGCTAAAATATGAAGCCGGGCCTGCAAAGGTCCGGCTTTTTTATCAATATACGTCTGGGAAACTCAGGTATTTGTGATTTCAGGTAATATATTTTTGGTCGGACCGATGGGTGCCGGCAAATCCACAATCGGCCGGCAATTAGCTAAAAAATTGCGTCGCCGGTTCTGGGATAGTGATCGGGAAATCGAAGATCGCACCGGTGTGTCTATTTCCTGGATTTTTGAAATGGAAGGTGAGGCGGGTTTTCGGGATCGCGAACAAAAAATGATTGATGAATTGAGCGCGCTCGACAACGTGGTGGTCGCGACCGGGGGCGGTGCTGTTTTGTCAGCATCTAATCGTCAGTTTTTAGCGGATCGTGGCACGGTAGTGTATCTCGCTGCCAAACCAGAACAGCTCTACCGCCGGATGGCACGCGATAAGAGCCGACCATTGTTACAAACGGGCGATAAACGCCAACAAATCAAACAATTGATGGCGCAGCGAGATCCGTTGTATCGCGAAATTGCCGATATTATCGTGGCGACTGGCGAGCAATCGGTACAGCGAACGGTGAGTGACGTGATTCGGCAACTGGAACAAATGGAAAAAGATAATACAAGATGATGAAAACCCTGCAAGTTGCGTTAGGTGAACGTAGTTATCCGATTTATATCGGTGAACAACTGCTGTCAGAAGCGGATCTGTTTGCCGCCCATATCAGAAGTAAAGAAGTATTGATTGTCACCAATGAAACGGTGGCACCTTTGTATTTGGATGAGGTTAAGTCTGCTTTAACAGCCTATCGGCTGGAGACGGTGATTCTGCCAGATGGCGAGCAATTTAAAACCCTGGAAATCATGCAGCAGATTTTTGATGGTCTGCTGCAGGCCAGAATGTCACGACAAGTTACTATCGTAGCGTTAGGTGGCGGCGTTATCGGCGATATGGCCGGTTTTGCTGCAGCCTGTTATCAGCGTGGTGTACCGTTTATTCAAGTGCCGACAACGTTGCTGTCACAAGTTGATTCATCAGTGGGTGGTAAAACTGCCGTTAATCATCCGCTCGGCAAAAATATGATTGGCGCTTTTTATCAACCGCAGTGTGTGTTTGCTGATACCAGCACATTAAATACGCTGGATGATCGCCAGTTTGCAGCTGGCCTTGCCGAAGTCATCAAATACGGTTTAATAAATGACTCCGAATTTTTTGACTGGCTGGAAGCCAATATGGCTGGATTAATTGCCAGACAACCCGAATTACTGGCGCAGGCGATTGCGCGTTCTTGTCAGGATAAAGCCGATATTGTGGCTGCTGATGAACGTGAGCAGGGTGTTCGTGCGTTGTTAAATCTGGGCCATACGTTTGGCCATGCTATTGAAACCGGCTGTGGTTATGGCGTGGTGTTACATGGTGAGGCAATTGCCATTGGTATGTTGATGGCGGCTGACTTGTCGCAACGACTAGGCTGGTTGGATCTGACAACCGTCGAGCGTATTAAAGCCTTGTTAGTAGCGGCAGGTTTACCGGTAAGCGTACCGGCTGAAATGACTACTGAGCGTTTTATGGATTTAATGGCCGTGGATAAAAAGGTTCAGGATGGTGCCATTCGTTTGATTTTGTTGAAAGCGATTGGTCAGGCCGTTATCAGCGATGATTATCCGCCAGCACAATTAGCGGCATCTTTGGACGCTTTCTGCTAAGGCAATACGGATGACGGAAATGCACGCTACTGCGGAACCTGCTTACCTCGACCGTCTCGCGTTGCATAGTAATCCGTTTAGCCGGCAGAATCTGCCCGGCGCTTTTTTTGCTGGCCGGCAAACCAGCCAGCGGCTCAACTTAATCCTGCATTTATTACGAAGCAGCAGCCAAATCAGTGTGCTCATCGCACCTGATGGTTATGGTAAGTCAATACTGTTATCGGCTTTGCAGCAGCGCGGCGGTGAGGATTTACGGTTTTGTCTGATACATGCCAGCGATAGCACCAATCTGTTGCAGGTTACCCAACAGTGTTTGCAGGCTTTTGGCGCCACCGGCGATAGTCAGTTGGGCGGCGATCAACAACAATTATTACGTCAACGTTTGCAGCAATTACTACAAATTCAGATAACGCCTGTTTTACTGATTGATGACGCCGGGCAGCTTGATGCCAGTATCCAGCAACAATTAGCCACCTGGTTACACTGGCAACATGAAGGGCATTATTTATTACGTGCCGTGATGACCAGTAATAAAGCCTCGGCATTATCAAATCTGCGTAATGAACGTTTTCAGGATCTGGATTTACTACCACTGGCTGATGATGAAATTCAGGGCTATTTACAGCAACGGCTGCAGGCTGCCGGCTGGCAGGATGACTTGCCGTTCAGTGATAAACAGCTACAACGTATTCTGCGGCGCAGTAAAGGTGTTCCGGCAGAAATCAATCATCAGGCGCACCAGAGTTTGTTGATGGGGGGCGGTAACAAAAAAAGCCTGCTGCCCAATTTTCCTGCTTTGAACTTACCACATTGGTCTCGCTGGCTACCGGTATTACCAGTCGTGTTGGTACTAGCGCTAATACTGATTTTTCAACAAAATATAAATGACTGGCTGAATCAGAGTCGTGATGATAGCGATGTAGCAGTAACCGAAATGCCGGCCGAAGCTGAATTGCCCATGGTGGTTGTCGAGGATGAAACCGTTACCAGCAATGCGCAAGCCGAAAAACAGAATCTGATTGAACTGCTTGAGGAGTTGGAGGACGAGCGGGCTCCGCAATCTGATACGCCTTCAACAGAGCAAACTACACTCAACAATCAAGCTGTTGAGAGTGAGGCCCAGGAAACTACACTCAACAATCAAGCTGTTGAGACCGAGACCCAGAAAACTACAATCAATAAGCAAGCAGCTGAAACCGAAGCGCAGCAAACTACAGCCAACAATCAAACTGCTGAAACCGAAGCCCAGCAAACTGGTGAGCAGCCGGCCGAACCGATAATTCCGCCATTCACCCCACTGGATGAGATGCCAGTTGAAAATGAAAAAACGACTGAACCCGCGACAGAAACCGTCGCACCAACGGTAACCGCACCCACCAATGCTGTCAGCGACACATCGAAAAGTAATAACAATGAGGCGTTTGGTGCCGAATGGATTATGCAGCAGGCCAAATCAGCCTATACCTTTCAGATGATGGGTTCCTGGGAGCGTTCAGAAATTGACGACTACATTAAAAAATATGCGCTGACAGGTGATGTCGCAGTGTTTGCCAGTATGCGAAACAATAAAGTCTGGTATGCATTGATTTACGGTGTTTACGACAGCAAAAGTGCAGCGCTGAATGCCAGTCGCCAATGGCCGTCACCACTGAACAGCGTTTCTACCTGGTTACGCC
>DASSWO010000058.1:0-11713 GCA_035704795.1 Methylophaga sp.
TGACGTCATTTTCAGCGTATTTAATACCGCCGCGGTCGCCAGTAAATTATCAATATTAAAGCGGCCCAGTAAGCCCGCGTTAATATCATGTGAAGCGATTTTTGAAGCTAATTCGAAATGCACGCCTGATGCATCAAACCGGGCATTTTTTGCCTGCCAGTCCGCAGCTTGATGTTGGCTGTAACTTAGCCAGTTTAAAGCGGCTGGTTGTTGCTGTTTATATAAGGCATGACCAAAGGCATCATCGATATTGACGATAGCTGTGCCAACCGTTGGCATCATAAATAACTGCCGTTTAGCAGCAGCGTAAGACTGCATATCACCGTGATAATCCAGATGATCACGGCTTAAATTAGTAAGCACGGCAATATCAATGGCGATGGCATTCAAGCGACCCTGGGCCAGCGCATGTGATGAGGCTTCAAGGACCACATAACGAATGCCGGCATCACGCAATGTCGCCAGCATTTGCTGCAATTGCAGAGGATTAGGTGTGGTCATTCCCGTATCTTGCAGATCGTTGAGACGGCCTTGACCTAATGTGCCAATCACACCACAGGGTTGACCCGATAATTCCAGACTCTGGGCAATAAACTGCGTTACCGAAGTTTTACCATTGGTACCGGTGACGGCGACCACCGTCATATTTTTACTGGGTTGGTCATAAAAACGGTCACCAATCAGACTAATCTGTTGATCCAAATCCGTTATTTTAATTAATGGCACACTGGCCTCTGCAGACTGTTTGGCATCGATGCCAATTACTTTGGCACCGGCCGCAATAGCCTGCTCGATATGCTGTTGTCGTGTGGCTGGATCCTTAGCACTGGCGATAAACAGGCTATCGACCTGCACATGACGGCTATCCATACTGATGGCTGCCACTTGCATATCTTCGGCTAAAGGCGTCGCCAGATCACGGGTCAGCTGATTCACCGAGATCATTGTTTTGCCACCTGCAATTGACTGTCTGGCAGGTCATCCGGTGCGATATTTAATAAACGCATTGCGCCGGTCATCACTTCAGCAAATACGGGCGCCGCCACTGCGCCGCCGTAATATTCATCTTTGCTCGGCGAGTCAATCATTACTACCATCGCCAGCCGTGGATCGCTGGCTGGGATCAAGCCCGCAAACACTGATTGGTATTCGGCGTCTGTATACCCCCCCGCATTTGCTTTTTTGACCGTACCCGTTTTGCCTGCTACCCGGTAATTCTCTACTGCTGCGCGGGTAGCAGTACCACCTGGCAATACCGTTAACTCCATAAATCCGCGCACGGTTTGCATCAAATCTTTGTTAAACACACGCCGGCCAGGCATTGGTTCATCTCGCTTGAGAAAGGTTACATCGCGCAAAATGCCATCACTGCCAATCACTGAATAGGCACGGGCCAGTTGTAAAGCATTGGTCACCAGCCCATAACCATAGGCTAAGGTCGCCCGATCCAAAGTCCGCCAATCACGTGGATCCGGGAGATATCCCTCCGCTTCGCCGGGGAAATAGGCACCTGTAGGTGCACCCAAACCAAACGCGGCGAAATCCTGCCATAAGTCATCTGGCTCCAACGCCAACGCAATTTTGCTAGCCCCGATATTGCTGGATTTTTGAATTAAGGTCGCTAAATCGATTTTGCCATAATCCCTAAAATCTCTGATTGAGTGACCGGCAACCCGAAAGACGCCTGGATGCGTATTGATAATCGAATCGAGATCAAACAAACCCGATTTCATGCCACTGACCACAGTGAAGGGTTTGACGGTTGAACCCGGCTCGAATAAATCAGTGACCGCACGATTACGAAGATGGCTACTGCGAAGGCCCGCACGGTTATTAGGATTAAATGCCGGCTGATTGACCATCGCGAGTACTTCGCCGGTTTTGACATCTAATATAACGGCCGTACCCGCTTCAGCACCATGCGCTTTAACCGCATTTTTCAGTGCGTTATAGCTCAGATATTGCAGGCGCAGATCTAAACTCAATTTAAGGTTCTGACCCGCTTTGGCTGCACGAATTTGTTCACCGCCGCCAACAAAATTGCCTTTACTGTCCCGTACCATACGTTTTAAACCGGGCACACCGGTCAGCACAGGCTCATACACCAGTTCCAGACCTTCCTGACCGACATCATCAATGTTGGTAAAGCCCAGCACATGGGCACTGACTTCTGCGGTCGGATAATAACGTTTGTACTCACGCTGCAAAGCAACACCGGGAATTTTAAGCTGTTTCACTTTTTGTGATAACGCAGGCGTAATCCGACGTTTAACATAGACAAATTCCCGACTGGCGTTATCGAGAATTTTTTGTTTAATATCTTCCAGCCGGACATCCAGAATCTTTGCCAAATCATCTAAATGCGGCTGATCAACTTGCGTTACTTGTGGATTGATCCATACGGAATGCACTGGCGTACTGATAGCCAAAGGTTCACCATGCCGATCCAAAATCATGCCGCGATGCGCGACCACCGGTACATTACGTATATGCCGGGCATCACCCTGGTTTCGCAGAAATTCGTTATTGAGGATCTGAATATCAAACAAGCGCCATAACAGACCTAATACAATCAGCGCAAAACTGATACGCACCAGATTCAGCCGCCAGCTGCTGACTTGCATAACTGATTGCCGGCGGCTCACGGCATCACCATCACAGTGTTATCAGCGGTCGGTCTCTGCATATTCAATTTATTACGGGCTTGTTGTTCGACGCGGCCTGGACTGGCCCAAGTACTTTCTTCCAGTAATAATCGGCCCCACTCTTCATTAAATTCATCGCGCTGATTTTCCAGTTGCTGCATCACCACAAACTCGCTACGGCCCGCATGTTTGGTGATGACAACAGCCACGGCTGAAAACAGTACTAACAGCATCATTATTAATACTGGCAAATCGGCTTTAAGCGTGGTTACTAATGCAGACAGATTCATGCCAATTTCTCCGCTACGCGTAATACTGCACTGCGAGCTCGTGGGTTTTCAGTAACCTCCCCATCATCAGCACGTATCGCTTTGCCGATAATGCTCAGCCGTGGATTAAGCTCTGCGGCTCTAATCGGGAAATGTGCAGGCAAATCATCGCCTTTGGCCTCGTCACGCAAAAAGCGTTTTACGATGCGGTCTTCCAGTGAATGAAAACTGATCACTGCCAGCCGGCCGCCAACCGCCAACACATCAATCGCTTGTTCAAGGGCGCTGCTCAGTTCATCGAGCTCATTATTAATAAAGATACGAATAGCCTGAAAGGTTCGGGTGGCCGGATGTTTAAATTTATCTCTGCTGGGACTGGCTTTATCGACCAGCTCCGCCAGTTGCCGGGTAGTCGTCAGCGGAGTTTGCTGGCGCTGTTCAACAATGGCACGAGCAATACGTTTACCGTAACGCTCTTCTCCCAGTGTTTTGATGACCGTTGCGATCTCAACTTCTTCGGCTTGTGCTAACCATTCAGCGGCACTGATGCCAGAACTGGTATCCATTCGCATATCCAAAGGGCCATCTTGCATAAAACTAAAGCCGCGAGCGGCTTCGTCGAGTTGCGGTGACGAGACCCCTATATCCAGCAAAATGCCGTTTATTCGCTGTTGCCACAAACGCTTATGAATCACGTCGCTAAGTTGTGAAAAGGTGCAATGCTCAATATCGAAACGGCTGTCTTCAGCGGCCAGGGCTTGCCCGGCGACAATGGCTTGCGGATCCCGGTCCAGCGCCAATAAACGACCATCTTGATTAAGTTGCTGGAGAATGGCGCGGCTGTGTCCACCACGGCCAAAAGTACCGTCGACGTAAAATCCATCCGGCTTAATTGCCAGCGCGGTTACGGCCTCTTTAAGTAAGACCGGTAAATGTTTTGGGAGGCGCTCTGTCATGGTCCACCCTATATGGACAGGCTTTCGAGTTCGGCCGGCAATATCGCGTCGAAATCTTCCTGCAAACAGTCATCCATCAAACCGTTCCAGGTTTGTTCATCCCATAATTCAAATTTGTTGCCCTGACCAATCATGACGGTATTTTTGTCAAGACCAGCGAATTCACGCAATTTGGCGGGTAATAACACCCTGCCATGACTGTCCATTTCACATTCGGTGGCATAACCGAGCAGCATCCGCTTTAAGCGGCGTACTTGTTGATTGAGACTGGGCAGTCCACTGAGTTTCTGTTCGACCAATTCCCATTCAGGCAGTGGATAAACTTGCAGACAGCGATCAGCGTGATCAATGGTAATCACCAACCGGCCTTCACAACTGACATCCAGCTGCTTACGGAAACGTGATGGCACTGCCATCCGTCCTTTTGCATCCAGATTAAAAGTTGCGACGCCTCTAAACACACTGAGTCCTTAAAAAATTATGATCCACGAAGATCCACTTTCCCCCACTAATCGACACTATAGGAGTGCCGATCTGACAAGTCAAGCATCAAAATGATCAAAATCCCCTTTTTACGACAAGGACTTAGCGACGTTTTAGTAAAGTGGGGAGAAACGGGATCGAGGACTTTCGGAGGACTGTTTTCTTATCAAAAAACTGGCAGATGAAGTTAAAGTAAATTCTAGCTATTAAAATAATTTTCCATAGGCAAATTTGTCCGAAAAAATTTTCGGACAAATGCCAAACGGATCACAAGGAAAAAGTTGAGATGGCCATAAGCCGGGTTCTGTCGTGGACAATCATTCATCTGGGACAGATGTCGCCATCTGCCTCAAGCAACCTACCCGGGAACCATACGGGCCGCATGTCATGCTAAAAGCATGTGTTCCCCTATTTGGTCTTGCTCCAGGTGGGGTTTACCTTGCCGTTGCTGTTACCAGCCGCGCGGTGCGCTCTTACCGCACCATTTCACCCTTACCCGATTAAAAACCGGGCGGTATCCTTTCTGTTGCACTTGCCGTGGACTCGCGTCCCCCAGGCGTTACCTGGCACCTCGCCCTATGGAGCCCGGACTTTCCTCACCAAAATAAATTTCAGTGCGACTGCCTGGCCATCTCAGCGATCTATTTTACGCAAAGCAGTTTATTTCTGCTGAAGTTTCAGCGCCAGTTGATAGGCAGCATTTTTGCTGACCGATAACCATTCAGCGGTAATCGCAGCCGCTTTTTTTACTGGCATTTCAGGCAATAACAAGCTGAGTAACCGTTGCATGGCTTGTTCATCAGCAGACACTGCTTCAGCAGCACCTGCCACCAACAAGACAATTTCGCCTTTTTGCTGATTATTATCAGCCGCAACCCACTGCGCTAATTCCTGCAAAGGCCGGGTTTCGATAGTTTCGTGGATCTTGGTGAGTTCGCGCGCTAAACAGGCCTGGCGCTCAGCGCCAAAAATCTGCTGTATATCATTTAATGTGCTGACAATACGTTTGGGGCTTTCGTAAAATATCAACGTGCGTGGTTCAGCAGCCAATAATGCTAAGCGTTGCTGCCGGGCACCTGCTTTAGAGGGTAAAAATCCTTCAAAAGCAAAACGATCCGACGGCAGGCCTGAAGCCGATAGGGCAGCAATCAGGGCACTGCTGCCAGGAATAGGTATGACTTTGATGCCTGCACTGCGCACTAATGTTACCAGCCGATAACCGGGATCACTTATCAGCGGCGTCCCGGCATCAGAAATTAATGCAATTGATTCACCTTGTTGTAATTTTTCTAACAATAACTGGCTGCGCTGCTGTTCGTTATGTTCATGCAAAGATATGGTGGGCGTCGTGATTTGCTGTTGATCCAACAAATATTTGCTATGCCGGGTATCTTCGGCGGCAATTAAATCAACGATTTTCAACGTTTCTATTGCCCGTAAGCTGATGTCGCCAAGATTGCCAATCGGCGTTGCCACGATATATAAACAGCCGGTTTCAGATACAGCCACAATGAATTCCTGAAGTGAGAAACGGTTCTGGTCGTAATATACGCGAACAGGTAAGATGATGCCCTTAATCCACTGACGTGATGCAGCCCATGATGCAACGAATTTCAGCTTTTCTGTTGGTACTGCTGGTGATGACACTGGCAGCCTGTCAACCAATAGCGATTGACCGCAAACAAAGTACCGTTACGGCTGAAAGTCTTATCTCCGAGGCCGAAACGGCTGGTGATCTACAAGCTGCTGCCGATGATTATTTAGCCAAAGCGGCGGCCAGTGAAGGCGCGTTACAATCGGCTTACTATTTTCGCGCCGCCAACATGCTATATAAATTGGCAGAATATCCCAAAGCACTTGACGCATTAAAGCAAATCGCCGCGCAACAATTAAACCCAGCTGAACAAATTGACGCTGCATTACTGCGCGCTGATATTGCCATTATTCAGGAAGATCCAGCGGCAGCTTTAACAGCGCTGGATAGTTTCGATATGGATACCGCCAGCGATCAACAAAAAACTCAGGCTTTATCGCTGCGGATCGATGCCTATTTGCTTAGCGATAATATGCTTGATAAAGCGCTGGCACATATTGAATTAGACCCACTACTGAGCGGCGCGGATCAAACCATTAATCGTCAAGAACTCTGGCAAGCACTGATGGCGCTTGATGCTCAGCAGCTGGATTTATTTAATCCGGGTCAACCACCTGCCGAAGACAGTGGCTGGTTTGCACTGGCTTATGCCATGAAAGCCTATGAGAACAATCCCGAGGCGATGGCGGTTGCATTGGAAGATTGGCAGCGTAGCTTTCCGAATCATCCTGCGGATATTGCATCTTTAAGCAGTACCATTAAGCCGGCTTTGAGTCTGTCTGGTGATATTGATAATATTGCTGTCTTATTACCCGAATCCGGCCCGATTGCCGGTGTCGCTGAAGCCGTAAAGCAAGGCATTATCGCCGCCCATTTCCTGAGCGGCAGCGACCGTCAGCTGAAATTCTATGATGTACAGAATAATGCTGCCGCTGCTTATCAGCGGGCTGTTGAGGCAGGTGCCAGTATTGTGATTGGTCCTTTGGATAAACCGTCTGTCGAACAATTGGTGCGCATCGACAGCTTACCTATTCCAGTCATCGCATTAAATCGCGTCACCGACCAGCATCAGCATCATAATTTCTTTCAATTTGGCCTTGCACCTGAAGACGAAGCTCGCACAGCTGCAAAATTTGCGGCTGAACAAGGCTATCGACGGGCACTGGTTATCGGTCCGCGCAGTGATTGGGGCGAGCGTGTGACAGAAGCTTTCGAAACTGCTTGGCGCGATGAAGGTGGTGTTACCGTACGCAGCACGAGTTACCGTGAATCCGCTACGGATTTTAGTGAAGTTATTATGCAGTTGTTTGGCCTTAATGCCAGTACGCAACGAGCCAAAGCACTGCAAAGCACTCTCGGCCGGACGTTAAGTTATGAACCACGCCGTCGTCAGGATGTGGACTTTATATTTATGGTTGCCAAACCTTTGAAAGCCCGACAACTGGTCCCACAATTTCGCTTTCACCGTTCCGGTAATTTACCCGTTATCAGTACCTCACACGCTTATGACGGGGAAGCCAATGCCCGATATGACATTGATTTGAATGGCACTATCATCAGTGATATTCCATGGATGATTGAAGCTTCCGACGACCCGGCTTACCAGGGCTTACTGGATCAAGTTCGCGGCGACAAGGGGACTTATTTGCGACTTGCTGCAATGGGTGTAGATGCTTATCGATTGATTGACCACTTGGTTGAAATGAGCCGTTCAAGCGACATCCGCTATGAGGGGGTTACAGGTAGTCTGCAAATTAACCAGAACGGTCATATTCAACGACTGATGCCGCAGGGTATATTTAAAGACGGTTTGATATCGCCCTTATCTACAGATCGATGAGCCGAAAACAGGGGCAACAAGCTGAACAAATCGCCTGCAATTATTTACGGCAGCACGGTCTGCAATTGGTCACCCAAAACTATCACTGCCGCCGTGGTGAAATCGATCTCATTATGCGGGATACTGACACGTTGGTTTTTGTTGAAGTTCGCGCCCGCCGTAGTGATCGTTTCGGAAGTGCATTAGAAAGTATCACCGCTGATAAACAATCGCGTATCATTGCCACCGCTCAACAGTATTTGCAGCAAAACCGATCACAGCAAAATTGCCGGTTTGATGTGGTTACCGTGCGAATTGGCCCGTCAGATAACACCCAACATCAAGTCAGTGATTGGATCCGTGATGCTTTTCAGTTAAGTTGAGTGCGGCAGTCTGTACACTGTCGATTGTTATTTCCTCTTGAGGTTATTGTCATGCGTCGTTTTTATCTGGTTAGTTTTCTGCTCAGTCTATGCTTATTACAAGGGTGTCCGGCCGCGATAGTAGGTGCAGCCGCAACTGGCGCTGCGGTTAATAGTGATCGCCGCACAACGGGTGCCATGATCGATGATCAAGGTATCGAGTTTAAAGCCAGCGCAGCGATTTACGACAATAAAAAAATCTATGATCAGAGCCATATTAATGTCACAAGCTTTAATGGTGTTGTGCTGGTCACCGGTGAAACCCCCAGTGAAGCCTTGAAACAGGAAGTCACCAACCTGATTAAAGATATTCCACGGGTCCGTAAGGTATACAACGAATTAGCTATTCTCGCGCCTAGCGCAGTGCCTTCCCGAACCAGCGATGCCTGGATCACATCTAAAGTCAAAGCCAAGCTGCTGGCCGATGAAGATGTCAAAGGTCTGCATACCAAGGTCGTAACCGAGCGTGGTATTGTCTACCTGATGGGCAAAATTCGCCGTGCTGAGGCTGACAAAGTCGTCAATGTTGTGCGCAACACCGGCGGAGTACAAAAAGTCGTTAAGGTGTTTGAATATATCGATTAGATTGATCGATCATGTTTAAAAAATAGCCCCGCATTGCGGGGCTATTTTGTTTAAAACGGTTTGACCACCGCCAGAATAACGATGACGATTAATACGACTACTGGTAATTCATTAAACCAGCGATAAAATACATGGCTACGCTGATTGGCATCATTGGCAAATTTCTTAAGATACCGGCCACATACATGATGATAGGCCAGTAATATAACGACTAACGTTAATTTGGCATGCAGCCAGCCCATACTTTTCAGCGTTTCCAGATCATAAAAACTCAGCAGCCAGACACCAAATATCACCGTCAAAAAAGCACTGGGTGTCATGATGCCGCGATAAAGTTTACGTTCCATCACTTTAAAACGGGCATTACCGTCAGCATCCTCAGTTTGTGCGTGATAGACAAACAATCGAGGCAAATAAAATAATGCGGCAAACCAGGTCACCACAAAAATGATATGAAAAGCTTGAATCCACAACATGACGACTGTTTCCCTGTAAATAAACAATGTTAGTATCGACTTTAACAGTAAAGGAGATGGCGATGTCAGAATCTGAACATGCACAACGACGCTTTCAGCGGATCCCCTTTACCGCCCAAGCACATATCCGCGCCGTTAAAGGCGATTTGTACCTGAATTGTGTTGTTGTTGATGTGTCATTAAACGGTCTGCTGATCAAAAAGCCTGAAGGTTGGCTGGGCGTTAATGGCGATCAGTATCAGGTAGATTTATTGCTCAACGAAGCCGGGCTGATTATTAAAATGCAGGCTGAAGTCGCGCATATTGATAACGGCTCGGTGGGTTTTCATTGCGAGTTAATCGATCTCGACAGCATTACCCACTTAAAACGCCTGGTAGAACTCAATCTGGGTGATGAAGCTTTGTTACACCGTGAACTGGATTCGCTTCTGCACGATACTTAGGTAAAGCTTTATAACCATGCGTTCCGCAAAGCTTCAATCGCTGCTGATAAATGTTGCACCGGAATCACTTTCATATCTTTAATCGGTTTACGTGGCGCATTGGCTGCTGGCACCAGCGCATGGCTAAAACCATGTTTGGCGGCATCACGAATACGCTCTTCACCAGCTTGCACCGGTCGTATTTCACCAGTCAGGCCCACCTCACCAAACATCACCCAATCATGTGGTAACGCTTTATTGCGCAAACTGGAAATCACCGCCGCCAATATGGATAAATCAGCTCCGGTTTCACTGAGTTTGACGCCCCCCACCACATTAATAAACACATCCTGGTCATGACAAGTGATGCCGCCATGACGATGTAAAATCGCTAGCAACATTGCCAACCGGTTTTGATCTAGTCCCACTGACACCCGCCGTGGATTGCCGAGTGGGCTTTCATCCACCAATGCCTGCACTTCAACCAGCATCGGCCGGCTGCCCTCGCGAATAACCGTAATGACACTGCCCGGCACCGCCTGTTCACCGCGCGATAAAAAGATCGCAGAAGGATTGCTGACTTCACGTAAACCCAGTTCAGTCATGGCAAACACACCGAGCTCATTAACGGCGCCAAACCGGTTTTTCACCGCTCGTAAAATCCGGTAACGGGTCGAGTTGTCGCCTTCAAAATAGAGCACGGTATCAACCATATGCTCCAGCACCCGCGGTCCGGCCAATGCGCCCTGCTTTGTCACATGACCGACTAAAATCATCGTGGTACCGCTTGATTTGGCAAAACGCACCAATTGTGCAGCGCTTTCCCGTACTTGTGCCACGGTCCCCGGCGCCGATTGTAATAATTCAGTAAATACGGTTTGAATTGAATCTATGACCATGACCTGCGGCCGGCGTTGCTGGGCAATATTAATCATTTGCTCGGCATGGGTTTCTGCCAGCAAATCGACTGGTGTATCTTGTAATTGCAAGCGCTCGGCGCGTAATTTGATCTGCTGTAGGGATTCTTCACCACTGACATAGAGCGGACTGATGCCACTGGTTTTGGCCATCATTGCCATGGCTTGCAGCAATAAAGTGGATTTACCAATACCAGGATCGCCGCCGATTAAGACGACAGAGCCCGTCACTAAACCACCACCCAAGACCCTATCCAATTCCGGTAACCCGGTTGACCAGCGTACAGCCTGTTCGGAGGTGATTTCTTTTAAGGTTTGAACGGTGTTTTGCTGTTGCCCTGCGTAACTACTGTGACGGCTGATGGTGGCCTGGCTGCTGGCAGGTGCCTGTACTTCTTCAGTCAAACTATTCCAGGCACCACAATCGCCACAACGGCCTGCCCATTGGGGTGTTTGTGCGCCGCATTCCTTGCATACATAAACCCGTTTAACTTTTGCCATGTTGGTACTCCCTGTTAACGCGGCCTGCCAAGACGGTAGTCAGTTCATACGGGATGGTATTCGCCCTTGATGCCTGACTTTCTACGGTTAAATCATCATGGCCCCACAACAGCACTTCATCGCCGGTTTGTGCAGCTGGACAGTTATCGAGCAATACACAAATGGTATCCATTGATACCCGGCCAATCACCGGCAGCAACTTGCCGCGGATCAATACCTGCCCGGTATGAGATAAATGCCGGCTAAATCCATCACCATAGCCAATACTGATAACGCCCATCCGGCAGGATTGTGTTGCTGTCCATTCACCACCATAACCAACCTCATCACCGGGTTGAAGTATCTGTGTGGCGATTAATATTGATTTTAATTGCATTGCAGGCTGCAAGCCTAAATCCCGACCGGTCTTCTCGGCAAATGGCGAAATCCCATAAAGCATCAGTCCCGGTCTGACCCAATCAGCATGCGATTCGGGAAGACTCACCACTGCTGCTGAATTGGCCATACAAACGGGCAGGCTGGTTTCAGCAGCCAGTTTTTTCATCACCGATAATTGGTTTTGATTACGTCCATCACCCACCAGATCGGAGTTGGCAAAATGACTCATCAAACCGAGCATGCCGG
>DASSWO010000064.1:0-4768 GCA_035704795.1 Methylophaga sp.
ACATTGTAGGTTCTTCCACTGTTTATCCGTTCGCAACTGTTGTTGCAGAACGTTTTGGTGCGCGTGGTGATTTTCCTGCGCCTAAAATTGAATCGACAGGTTCAGGTGGTGGTCTGCAAATTTTCTGCCAGGGTATTGGTACAAGTACTCCTGATATCACTAATGCTTCACGTCGTATTAAAGCTTCTGAAATTGAGCTTTGCCAAAGCAACGGCGTTGAAGAATTTACGGAATTCCGCATTGGTTCTGACGGTATCGTCATCGCCAGCTCTAAAGATGCAGCACCGATGGATCTGACGCTGCAACAATTGTTCCTGGCGCTGGGCAAGAAAGTGCCAGTTGATGGCGAATGGGTTATGAACCCTAACAAGACTTGGAGTGATGTTGATTCAAGTTTGCCAAACAAACCAATTAAAGTAATGGGTCCACCACCAACATCGGGTACTCGTGATTCTTTCAATGAACTGGCCATGGCTGCTGGCTGCGACACGCTGCCAGAAGCTGCAGCTCTGAGTGAAGAAGAGCACGCTGCAATCTGCATGAGCATTCGTGAAGATGGCGCGTTCATCGAAGCGGGTGAAAATGACAACCTGATCGTACAAAAGTTGGTTGATGATAAGGATATGTTCGGTATTTTCGGTTACAGCTTCCTGGAAGAAAATGCAGATCGTTTGCAAGCCGCTAAGTTAAACGGCGTTGCTCCTAAACCTGAACTGATTGCGCAAGACAAATACCCAGTAGCCCGCTCACTGTTTTTCTATGTCAAGAAAGCGCACATCGGCGTAGTACCAGGTATCGAACAATACGTTGCTGAATTTATCAGCCCCGCTGCCATGGGTCCGAATGGCTATCTGAAAGATGTGGGATTGATTGTGCCAACACGTGAAGCGCTGATGGATCTGCAGAAAAAGTTAAAAGAAATGCCTAATATGTCTGTAAGTGATCTTAAATAATTAAAAGATCATTGGTTTGAGAAAGGGTGCGATCTTTTCAAAAAGGTCGCATCCTTTTTGGTTTTAAAAATATAGACAAAGTGAAAATATTGCTCCGCTAGCGTAGTATTCTCCACGATCCCATAGTCACAGACAGGAAATAGCATGCAACCTGCGAATCTGTTTTTTTTAATTTCGGCGCTTATTGTGACGGCGTATGTGCTGGGTTACTTTCGATCAAAAGC
The DNA here is from genome assembly GCA_035704795.1 of Methylophaga sp. Classification (GTDB taxonomy): domain Bacteria; phylum Pseudomonadota; class Gammaproteobacteria; order Nitrosococcales; family Methylophagaceae; genus Methylophaga. Next base: position 1,178 of record DASSWO010000064.1, read on the forward strand.
ACTTGCCCAACCGTTGGGTGGTATTCGTCACCTTAAATCTTTGCCCGGCTATTATGCTGTACGCGCTGCAATGTGGTGCGGTATTCCGGCATTACTGGTTTTAGTGCTTTGGGCATCATTTGAAAGTCAAGTCATACAAATGTTGGTTCTCGGGTCATTAGCACCTGAAATCGTTCCTGCATCGGTCGGCGAAGCCAGTCTGCTGATGTCAAAAATCAGCAATGTCGCCAGTGGCGCATTGCCCATAGGCTCGGTTGAAGAGCCGCTTGCCAATGCGGCGAATTTACTGACCCGATTAGAGCAAAATAGTAATAATTATATGACACTGCTGGTGCTCTCTATTACCTTCTTGGCAGGATTTGTCGGCTGGTATCGGATAGAGCCAAAGCTCAATGCCAGGTTGCAGGTAGAAAATATTCTGCGCTGGTTCTTTTTTTCTTGTGCGGCGTTAGCGATATTAACCACCGTAGGCATTGTTTTTTCGGTGTTTTTTGAAACTATTCGTTTTTTTGGCATGGTGCCATTCACTGAATTCTTTTTTGGTACCAGTTGGAGTCCGCAAATAGCGATTAGAGCCGATCAAGTGGGTTCCAGCGGAGCCTTTGGTATGATCCCGCTATTCACCGGCACTTTGCTGATTTCTGTAATCGCTTTGTTAGTGGCCGTGCCGGTTGGGCTGTTTTCAGCAATTTATTTAGCTGAATATGCCAACAAACATGTTCGTAGTGTAGTGAAGCCTTTAATGGAATTGCTGGCCGGTGTGCCGACAGTGGTATACGGGTTTTTTGCAGCATTAACGGTCGCCCCTTTCATCGAGGAACTAGCTCAAACAATAGGCTTGGAAGCATCTTCGCAGAGCGCTCTGGCTGCCGGTTTGGTCATGGGGATCATGATTATTCCTTTTGTTTCTTCACTTTCTGATGATGTTATTAATGCCGTGCCGCAGAACTTGCGTGATGGTTCTCTGGCATTAGGCGCTACCCAATCAGAGACCATGAAAAAAGTGATTTTCCCGGCGGCCTTGCCGGGCATTATGGGTGGCATTCTGCTGGCAGCCTCACGGGCAATTGGTGAAACCATGATTGTTGTCATGGCCGCTGGACTTGCTGCCAATCTGACAGCAAACCCACTTCAGTCGGTCACCACCGTTACCGTACAAATTGTGACCTTACTGGTTGGGGATCAGGAATTTGATAGTCCAAAAACACTGGCTGCGTTTGCATTGGGTGCGATGCTGTTTATTGTGACCCTGCTGCTTAACGTCGTTGCCCTTAAGATCGTTCGTAAATATAGAGAACAATATGATTGATCCTAATAAACAGGCAGAAATTGTCCATCATTCGCTGAAAAGACGATATCGTAAAGAGCGGCGCTTTCGAATCTACGGCATTGTCGCTATCAGCATCGCTCTTGCTTCGTTGTTCGTTCTTTTTGCTGACATAATCAGCAAAGGCTATTCCGGGTTTTTGAAGACAACCATTACCCTGGAAGTCAAGTTAGACGGCGAAAGCATGTTCCTTGAAGATCCGACCAATCCTGAAGAAGTTCGCATGGCCGATTTTGTCGAGCCGTTGATACAAAGTCTCGCAAAAACGTTGCCGGAAGCTTCGGTAGAAGATAGGGATAAACTGCGTGGACTCATCAATCCGTATGCTTCGAACGAGCTGCGTGATGTTTTGGTCGCCAATCCGGAATGGCTGGGGACGACCCGGACCCTTACCTTTTTGGCGCACAGTGACGTCGATGTGTACGTTAAACACAAAGATGAAGAAGCCTATTCAATTAAATTGTCTGAACAACAGCAACAGTGGGTTGAGCAATTACAAGAAAGAGGTTTGGTGGAAACCCGCTTTAATGATGTATTTTTCACCAGCGGTGACTCACGTGATCCGGCCCGGGCGGGGGTGCTCGGTGCGATTGTCGGCTCGTTGTTGGTCATGTTTATCACATTGGTACTGTCGTTCCCGATTGGGGTGGCGGCAGCGATTTATTTAGAAGAATTTGCCCCCAGGAACAGGTTTACCGACTTTATTGAGGTGAATATCAATAATCTTGCGGCAGTACCGTCCATTATCTTTGGTCTGCTGGGTTTGGCGGTGTTTATCAATCTTTTCGGCTTGCCTCGTTCGGTACCTTTTGTTGGTGGTCTGGTACTGACGTTGATGACATTACCTACTATTATCATTTCAAGTCGCGCTGCGATTAAAAGTGTGCCACCTTCGATACGTGAAGCTGCTGAAGGGATTGGTGCATCAAAAATGCAGGTGGTATTACATCATGTATTACCGCTGGCCATGCCCGGCATGCTGACCGGTTCGATTATCGGTATGGCGCAAGCACTGGGTGAAACAGCACCCTTACTGTTAATAGGCATGGTGGCCTTCATCGTAGAAATACCCGATGGGTTCTTTGATGCTGCTACCGTGCTGCCAGTACAAATTTTCTTGTGGGCTGGTAGTCCTGAGCTGGCCTTTATTGAACGCGCGTCGGCGGCCATCATGGTGTTGTTGACCTTCCTATTAGGTATGAATGCATTGGCCATCTGGTTGCGTAAGCGCCTTGAACGCCGGTGGTAAAGGAGAAGTTTATGAATGCTAACGAGAATATTGTCAGCAAATCTGGCAGACCAGAAGATAATGTTATGGCTATGAAGAATCCTATTGAAGAATCAGGCGCACAGTCTGCGCCGATTGAAGAGGGCAAAACCGTCGGTAAACCGTTTGTCGATAACCCTAAATATAAGCTTCGCAATGTGGAAGTTTTTTATGGACAGGACCGTGCGATCAAGGATGTTAGTCTGGATATCGCCCGTAACCAGGTTATTTCATTCATCGGGCCGTCAGGTTGCGGTAAGTCAACCTTTTTGCGTTGCCTTAACCGGATGAACGACAGCATCGATATCTGTCGAATCAAAGGCGATATATTGCTTGATGATGAAGATATCTATCATTCCAAAAAAGATGTGGTAGAGCTTCGGGCCCGGGTAGGTATGGTATTTCAGAAGCCGAATCCATTTCCGAAATCAATCTATGACAATGTCGCCTATGGCCCGCGCATTCACGGTCTTGCTAATCGTAAATCCGATCTGGATGACATTGTTGAAGAAAGCTTGCGAAAAGCCGGGCTCTGGAATGAAGCTAAGGATCGCCTGCATTCTATCGCTACCGGCATGTCCGGTGGTCAGCAGCAACGGCTGTGTATTGCCCGTGCCATTGCTGTCAGCCCAGAGGTCGTGCTGATGGATGAGCCGTGTTCAGCGCTTGATCCAATCGCGACTGCGCGAATCGAGGAACTGATCACGGAGCTTTCAGAAAGTTACACGATTATTATTGTGACGCATTCCATGCAGCAAGCTGCTCGGGTTTCTAACCGGACGGCTTATTTCCATATGGGTCACTTGGTTGAAGTTAATGAGACTAATAAGGTGTTCACTGCTCCCGAACACAAACTGACCGAATCTTATATTACCGGTCGTTTCGGCTAGACCTTGCGCTGAACTGCACTGCACCAGGAGAATTTTGCGATGAAGAAAGATAACGACGGCGTTTACAGTGATCACATCTCTCATGAGTTCAATAATGATCTTGCGGC
>DASSWO010000095.1:0-3316 GCA_035704795.1 Methylophaga sp.
AAAATTATCAGCAGTTTTTGCAGATTGATCAGCAGTTATTTGATTTAGTACTGCGACAGCATCAGTTGAATGAGCAACTCAGTACTTTAAATCCCAGTGCTGAGACAAGAAGGCGCGTTTCCCTTCAACTGCAAAACAACCAACAACGTCTTCGCGATGTGATCCGCTACAGTGTCACGGTATTAGAAAAATTTCGAGACAGTCTTCGTCAACTGACCACTGAGGTTACGGCGCATAACCGGCAACGTCTTAGTGAATCGCAAACCATGATTACCGATTTCCGGATCTGGGTTTTGCTGATCAGCAGTATGTTGATTCTGGCGATGATGCTGTTTGTTATCGCTTTATCCCGGCGAATTCAACAGCCATTAAAAAATCTACGGCAGGGTATGCGGGCGTTGACGGCAGAAAATTTCGCGACCCGGCTACCGGAAACAGACAGTCGCAACGAACTGAGTCAGTTGTCCAAAAACTTTAATCAGTTTGCCGCTAATACAGAGCAATTAATCCTGGCGTTGGATAAGGCTCGTTACAGCTTGCAGGAACGTGAGCATCAACTTTCAGCAATTCTCAGCAGTGTGCCAGAGGCGATTCTGACCTTATCAGCTGAGGGAGTGATTATTGACTGCAATCCTGCGGCTGAAAAAGTATTTACAGCCGCAGGGGGGGATATACGAAATCAGCCTTTGTCACGTTTTATTCGCCAAGCACAATGGATGACATTACAGGAAATGGCGAGTCAGCAGAGTCACAATCACGAGTACGAAGGTGTTAACTATAGGGGGCAGCCGATTTCATTGTGGCTGTCACTGAGCCCATTGGTAGAGCAAGACAGTATTGCATGGGTGGCGGTGGTTTCTGATATTACCAGCTGGAAACAGACTAAACAGGCGCTGCAACAAACCAGTAGCGAGCTTAATGCCATTCTGGAAAATGCCATGGTCGGCATTGCCTTTGTAAAAGATCGGCAGTTAATTAGGGTAAATCATAAATTTGAGCAGTTATTTGCGGCCGGCCGCGCGCAATTGGAAGGACAGAGTACCCGTTGTTTGCACACCAGCGAAGATGCTTTCCATCGTTTTGGTGATCAGGCATACAATGCGTTGGCACAAGGTGAAAACTTTGAAGCCCAGCTGGAAATGACCCGCCTCAATGGTGAAAGATTCTGGTGCTCTTTATCGGGTCAGGCTGTTGATAGCACTGATCCGTCCGCGGGTAGTATCTGGCTATATGAAGATGTGACACAACAACGGCAAAACGAAGATCGTTTAACGCGCCTTGCCAGTGTCGATTCGCTGACAGGATTGCCCAATCGCAATGTGTTTAATGATCGTCTCGAACATGCGATTCATAAATTGCAGCGTAACAGTGGCCGTCTGGCCGTATTTTTTATTGACCTTGATCATTTTAAACATATTAACGATTCGCTCGGCCATAAAGCCGGTGATGCATTGTTGTGTGAAGTTTCAAGGCGAATCCGCTCATGTGTCCGCGAGAGTGACACCGTGGCACGGCTGGGCGGTGATGAATTTACCGTGGTATTGGAAGATATAACTTCGGCGCAATATGTCGGCCGGATTGCTGAAAAAATTCTAACTACGACAGCGCTGCCTTATATGATTGATAATATTGAAGTTAATATCAGCCCAAGCATTGGTATCAGTCTGTTTCCGGCCGATGGTCGCGATGTCGATATGTTGATCCGTAATGCTGATGCAGCGATGTATTATGCGAAAAAATCCGGACGTAATAATTTCCAGTTTTACTCTGCTGAAATGAATGCCGAGGCCGCCAATCGTCTGGCATTAGAAACCAGCTTACGACGCGCGGTTGAGCAAAACGAGTTTTACCTGCAATTTCAGCCACAGATTGCGTTGAGCAGCGGGCAGGTTATTGGCGTTGAAGTGTTACTTCGCTGGCATACCGAACAATGGGGTGATGTTTCGCCGGCACACTTTGTGCCTGTGCTGGAAGATACAGGTTTGATTGGCATTGTCGGTGAATGGGTGTTGCGCGAGACCTGCAGCGTGTTTATGGCCAACCGTAATGAACTGCCCGATGATTTTGTTATGGCGGTCAATTTATCAGGCCGGCAATTTAAAGGCAGCCGACTGGTGAGTTATATCCGTTATCTGCTTGCTGAAACTGACATGCCGGCGGTCAATCTGGAACTGGAAATCACTGAAAGTTTGCTGATGGATAACACCGACTCCGCTATTGATACTTTGCGAGATTTAAGCAGCCTGGGTATTACGCTGGCTATTGATGATTTCGGTACCGGATATTCATCACTTTCTTATCTAAAACAATTTCCGCTCAATGTATTAAAAATAGACCGGGCGTTTATCCATGATTTAACGGTTGATAAAGATGATGCTGCGATCGTGGGTGCGATTTTGGCCATGGCCGACAGTCTTGGTTTGCAGGTGGTAGCTGAAGGCGTCGAAACAGCAGAACAACTGACTTATCTGAAGCAAAAAAATTGTCAGCGGGCGCAGGGCTTTTATTTCAGTAAAGCCCTGGATTTTGGCGATTTAATGGTCTATTTGCGTCAACGGGAAAACGCGCTGCGCGCTTGATAAACAAATACTGGCTTATCGTCAGGATGCAACCGGATACGCAAATGACTTTCTGGGTAATGCCAAATGACCGCCTGAGGATCATTAGGGTCAGCGGTAATTTCAGCGGGCTCACCAAAACGGCCGCGTAGCATCGCTTCGTCTGGACGGTAATTGGCAATGTAGGTAATCGCACTAATCGGTGCATCCAACAATCGCGCTTGATCATCAAAAGCGATCTCCAGTCGCCGGGCACCGCTAAGTTGTAATTTGCTGCTGGTGGCATTAGCCGCTAACGCATTGAGCGTCGCTTCAGGTAATTGCAAATTGGCGACAATCTTCGCTGACAGACCACTCAAATTTATGCGGTCAAAAAACACTTCTGCCGTGGCTACTTCGCCTTCCTCTGTAAACAGAGCTGCTTCACCGGCTTCTTGCCAGCGTTGCTGGGCATCGCGATAAGTATCCTGACCCAAATGAATACCAAAGACTTTGATTTCACCATCGGCCTGCATTGTGATTTCCCAGGGCTTAGGGGCATCAGGTTGAGGTGAAGGTATTAACATCAGCGCCACAACGCTGGCAATCACCAGCAGCATAATGACAATAATTTTCAGCAATATTTTCATGTTCGATTTAAACCTGTAACCAAAAAGTGACCGGCCCGTCATTAATCAGACTCACCTGCATATCCGCGCCGAACTTGCCACGGCCAACGTTATAATATTGTTGCTCGGCATGCTGGCAAAAATAGCTAA
>DASSWO010000140.1:0-18772 GCA_035704795.1 Methylophaga sp.
AAGGCATGGCCGGCCGGGCCTTTGGTGCTGCCAATTAAAATTTCCGGCATCGCATCGGTACCCTGATCTTCACTGGCAAACACGGTGGCTTCAGCGGTTCTGAACCAAACTGGTTCTGACATAATCATTACTCCAAGAATTTAAAAAAACGCGCCATCATAGGTTGTGACAGCACAAGCGGCAAGCATTAACCATTGATATGTTCAACAGCAATCATCACGCCCACCAGAATTAAAATCAAGCCACCGAGAATTTCCGCCTTATCACCTACTCTCTGGCCCAGTACCCTGCCCAGCATCACGCCGATGGTTACCATTACAAAGGTACAAAAGCCAATCACTGCAGCGACCAGAAATATATTCACATTCAAAAATGCCAGACCTACGCCAACTGCCATGGCATCAATACTCGTAGCAAAACCGGTTAAAGCCAGACTCCAAAAGCCCTGAGCCCGCTTTTCATTGTCCGTTTCATCACCGGTACCAACAAGGCCGTTATAAATCATATGTAAGCCAAGACCCGATAATAAAACCAAAGCGATCCAGTGATCCCACTCCTGCACCAGACTGGTCGCTGCCTGACCAATTAGCCAGCCGATAACCGGTGTAATGGCCTCAATGACGCCAAAAATCAGACCAATTCTCAATGCACTGGCAAGGCTTGGATTACGCAGTGCAATACCTTTACCAATCGCTGCGGCAAAAGCATCTGTGGACATGGCAAAGCCAATAAAAACGATGGAAATTAAATTCATTTAAAACCTGTCATTTAGGATTTTTGCTGACGCTGACCAAAGCGATGCACCAATAAATACAGCGCCGGTAACACCACCAATGTTAATAGGGTTGAAGAAATAATTCCTCCCACCACCACGGTCGCCAACGGCCGTTGAACTTCAGCGCCGGTGCCGGTATTTAATGCCATCGGTAAAAAGCCCAGGCCGGCGACTAATGCTGTCATTAACACCGGTCTTAAACGCTGCATGGCACCCTCAAAAATAGCGGTCAACAAATCCAACCCTTCATCGCGTAGTTGCCGGATAAATGACAGCATGACTATGCCATTTAAAACAGCAATACCGGACAAGGCAATAAAGCCGACGGCCGCCGAAATAGATAGCGGCATATCACGCAAAACCAGCGCAATAATACCGCCGGTCAGTGCCAAAGGCACGCCGGTAAAAATCAGCAAAGCATCACGCAACGATTTAAAGGCACTGAACAATAACAGCAGAATCAGTAATAAAGTCATCGGCACTACAATCATCAACCGTTTCGACGCTGATTCCAGTTGCTCAAAGGTGCCACCATATTCTAACCAATAACCGGCCGGTAAATTAAAATGCTGTGGCAATTGCTGCTGGGCATCTGCGATAAAAGAACCTAAATCACGATTCACCACATTAGCGCTGACAATAACATTACGTTTGCCGCTTTCACGGTTGATTTGATTGGGGCCCGTCACTTCCACAATATCGGCAATTTCACCCAAAGGCACATATGATAAATCCGGATCACCATTAGTTGGTAAGGCAATTGGTAATTTTTGCAGATAATCGACATCACTACGTAGTTCTTCATCTAACCGTATCACTAGTCGAAATCGTTTATCACCCTCATAAATCAACCCCAGATCCTGACCGCCAACGGCCATTTGCAAGGTATTTTGCAGGGTTGCTATATCTAACCCCAACAAGGCAAGGTGATCACGCTGCGGAATAATAGACAGCATTGGCAGACCAGAGACCTGTTCCATACGAACATCACTAGCACCGTCAATCTGTGCCAATGCGACAGTCATTTGCTCACCAAGCTCTCTGAGAGTATCCAGATCATCACCATAAATCCGAATCGCCACATCCGAGCGCACACCGGCAATCAACTCGTTAAAACGCATTTCAATTGGCTGGGTAAACTCGTATTTATTACCCGGCACCGCCTCAACGGCCTCGCGTAGCCGGGCCAGGAATTCAGCCTTGGTCTGACTGGGATCGGCCCATTCAGACTGCGGCTTGATTATTAAATAGGTATCGGCAACACTGGGCGGCATCGGATCAGTCGCGATTTCCGGTGTACCGATTTTGGAGAATACCCGCTCTACTTCATCAAATTCACGAATCACTGATTCCAGCTGGTTTTGCATTTGCACCGATTGCTCAAGGCCGGTACCGGTCACCCGCAAAGCATGCAAAGCAATATCGCCCTCATCAAGCTGTGGCAAGAACTCGCTGCCCAAACGACTGCCCAATTGGGCAGTAAATATCACAAACACGACGGCACTGATGACCAGCAATATTGGCAACTTCAACGCCAGCTTTAAGAAGGGTCGATAAATAAACCGGGCACCGCGCATCAGCCAATTTTCTTTTTCCGATACCTTACCGGTAACAAAAATAGCGACGGCTGCTGGCACAAAGGTCACGGCAAAAATCAGTGCGCCAGTCAAGGCCGCCACAACGGTAAATGCCATTGGTTGAAACATCTTGCCTTCCACCCCGCCAAGCGCAAACAGTGGCAAATACACCAGCATAATAATCAGCACGCCAAACACAGCAGGATTAAAGACTTCCCGGGTGCTTTCGGTGACTTCTTGCAAGCGTTCAGGCAGCGTTAATAAGCGGCCCAGCCGTTGCTGCGCCTGACCTAATCGGCGCAAGGCATTTTCAACAACGATGACCGCGCCATCTACAATCAGACCAAAATCAATGGCGCCCAAACTCATCAGGTTGCCGGAAACTTTATTACTGACCATACCAGTCACAGCAAACAACATGCTTAATGGAATAACCATGGCGGTTATCAGTGCGGCGCGAAAATTACCCAATAATAAAAACAACACAATAATGACCAGCAATGCACCTTCCAACAGGTTTTTTTGCACGGTCTTGATGGTTTTTTCGACCAGTTTAGTACGATCGTAAACCGCTTCAGCGACTACACCTTCCGGCAAACTCTGATTGACTTTTTGCAAGCTTGCGGCGACTGCTTTAGCAACGACACGGCTATTTTCACCGAGTAACATAAATGCCGTACCGAGCACTGTTTCCTGACCATTTTGGGTGGCCGCACCGGTGCGTAATTGTTTGCCAAAATAAACATCGGCAACATCCCGCACCCGGACGGGGGCATCATCCAGTTTACCAATCACCACATTACGAATATCTTCCAGACTTTGCAGTTGCCCCGGCGAGCGTACCAGCCATTGTTCGCCATTACGCTCAATGTAGCCTGCACCGACATTCTGATTACTGCGTTTTAGTGCATCGGCTAATTCGGCCATGCTGATCTTATAAGCCAATAATTTGCCTGGATTTGGTGCCACCTGATATTCGCGCTCGAAACCACCCACACTGTTAATTTCAGTCACGCCGGGCACTTTGACCAGTTGCGGGCGAATGATCCAGTCCTGAATCGTCCGTAAATCTTCAGCGGTATAAGGTTTGCCATCCTCATTCAGTGCGCCGTCTTCAGCACGAATCGCATAAGTAAAAATTTCGCCTAAACCACTTGTCACCGGGCCGAGTTGTGGCTCGGCGCCGGGGGGTAATTCACCACGTATACTTTGCAGGCGCTCACTGATTTGCTGACGTCCAAGATAAATATCCACCTCGTCATCAAACACTACTGTGACCTGCGATAAACCATAGCGAGAAATAGATCGGGTGTAATCCAGATCCGGTAAGCCCGCCATAGCATTTTCTACAATATAGGTGACCCGCTGCTCTGATTCCAAAGGCGAAAAACCCGGTACTTCGGTATTGATTTGCACCTGATTATTGGTAATGTCTGGCACAGCATCTACCGGTAAATGCAAGGTGCTAAAAACGCCGAGGCCTGCAATAAACATCGTTATCAGCAATACCAGCCAGCGCTGCTGCACTGCAAAACGGACGATTACATCAATCATGCTCTGCTCCTAATGTGAATGCGAAGCGCCATCTTTCAACACTTCTGCTTTGAGCAGAAAGCTATTGCCAGTCACATATTCCGTGCCTGGCTTTAGCCCACTTTTGACCTCGACATAAGTTTTATCACGACGTCCCTCTTCAACCATACGTACTTCAAAGGTATTGCCATAACGGGCAAAAACGACTGGCATATCCCGAAAGCTTTGCAGGGCGCTGCGTTTTACCGCTAATTCAACGTCAACCTTGTCTACTGTGACTTCAGCATTGATATGCATCCCGGGACGCCAATAACCTTCAGGATTATCAATAACCGTTCGGGCACGGGCAATGTGACCACCGGTCATTTTTGGTGAGATATAGCTAATTTCGCCTGATGCTTTTTCGTGGCCATGTAAATCGATAATGGTCACTGCCATACCTTCTTGCAGCTGTTCGATATCCTGTGGAAACATCGACATATCTACCCAAACCTTACTGAAGTCACTGATTTCCATCAGATTGCCGATATCCGAATGATCGCCGGCTTTAACCAGTCTTTTTGTGACTTCGCCACTGGCTGGGCTCTTAATGTCATAGCTTCTAAGGGTTTGTTGATTACGCACAGTCAGCAGTCGCTGGCCTTTTTTGACGTTATCGCCGGTATTGACATACACCGCTTCGACAATGCCCGGGTAAGGCGCATAAACACGAAATTGCCGATCTTCGGCAGGCGCAATGACGCCATATAAACTATTGGTAATATTCAGGGTTTGTGGTCCGGCTATTCCGGTCTGGATATCTGATGCTTCGATTATTCTTGAGGTCAGTGTTGCCCTGCCTTCAAAACTCTTGATATGCCAGTGATAATCTTTGCCCTGATAACTGGCAGCAATTTCCAGTTCATAGGAGTGTGGTTCCGTGATAACCGTATCGCCCAGCAGATAATCCTGTTCAGGACTAAAATCAATTAAATCCTGTTGGCCACCGAGCCGGTTTAAAGTTACGGTCAGATTGATATCTTGCGGGTCTAACAACTGATCTTTTTGATACGTGTAGACTCGCATTTCGGGTGGCACACCCTGTTCATAAATAGTGATTTCCAAAGCAAAATCATCCGCTTGTAATAAGCGACCACCATGGGGACCCTCAACGGCTGACGTTTCAGCAGAATCATGATCATGACCACCTGCGGCATAAATGGCCGGGCTTAGTATTAGCGCCAGCACAAACAAAAATGGATAAGCTTTCATCGGTTATTCCTGTAAATCATTGCTAGCTGAAGACTGACTGAGCACATTGCCGGTCAGACGTTCCAATTCGAGCATTTGCAAGTGCACAGCGGTTTGCGCTTCAATCAGTTCTCGCTCAACGGCAAATAACTCACTCTGGGCATCGACCCATTGCAATACACTGTATTGCCCAAGTTCATAACCTTCAGCAGTACTGTCCAGCAGCGCTTTGGCAATAGGCTGTAAATCGTTTTTTAACGATTGGCTGAGCGCCAGATTGTTTTGCATTGCGATGCGAATTTCTGCCAGTGCCAGTTCAATCTGCGTAACCGTTAATTGCATCGCCTGAAGTTCTTGCTGATATTCAGCATTAGCCCGGGCAATATTGCCTTGATTGCGATTATGAAATTGCAACGGCATTGAAAAACTAAACACCAGCGCATTGTCATTAACGCCTTCAAGTCGGCGAACCCCTGCGCCAACAGTGATATCTGCCTCAGCTTGTGCTTCTGCCAGTGATATTTGCGCTTCCCGCAATCGCGATAAAGCGTGTACTTGTAAATAGGCAGGCGTTTGCGAAATCGCCTCATTCAATGTTGCGGTTTCCGGCACGGCCGGTAGCACTGCTAATTCGCCCGTTAAAGCATCAAAATCGACTGTACCCGCCCAATTGGCCGCTAATTTCTGATAAGCCAATTGCCGTTCATTACGCAGTTGTTTTTGCTGATTTTCAGAACGCGCCAACCGTAATTGCATACGTAGCACATCAGCGGTGCCAACGGCGCCCGCATCCGCACGAAATTCAATAACGTTTAATGCTGCTTGTTCTTGTTTAATTCGCTGCTGATTCCATTCAAGCAGTGCGTCTAATCGCAGCGCCTGATAAAAATGCCGAAGGGTTTGCGCTACCACATCAAGACGTTGCACTTCATATTGTTGTTGTAAGGCCGGCATGCGGGCATTGGCAACATTAATGCGTTGCTGGCGTTTGTCACCCATTTCAATTAACTGGCTGAGTGACAAAGTCAGCTCAGCGCCACTTAAAAACCGGCTATTACCAGTGCCAAAAACATTTTCTAAATCAGCGTGAAGTGTCGGGTTAGGCTTTAATCCAGCCTGTATCACATCCGCTTCAATCGCCCGTTGCTGATACGGAAAGCTCTGTAACGCCGGGCTGTGCAACAGTGTTTTTTCAACGGCAACAGCAGGTGTTAGCACCTGTGCATTGGCAATGCTGGCAAAACTAAAACCAATAATTAATACACCTAAAAGCCGACTAGCAGCAGCAAGGCAATACGTATAAGTACGCATGAGATATCTCCATAAAGCTGATGACCATGAGTCTCAGCAAAAACTGAAAAACAGCTTAAATTTATGGATTAGGCGTTGGGGGGTGGGATCGGTGGTGCGTATGCCAATGAACAGATACGCAGGCGGATTTCCCGTGTTGTTGCCTGCACATTGGCATCGGCAAATAATGCCGGATGGCTGACCAAATCACCGATTAAATGTAAGTGGAAATGTGGGTCGTGATCATTGTCTTGCTGACTATGTTGGTGAGCATCTGCGGCATGATGATGCGACAAACCAACTTCTTGACTATGCTGATGTTCACCAATATGCATATAGGCACTGGCACTGCTGGTAAAAACCAGACATAACACCAACAATGCAGCACGAGCAATGGAAAGATGATTAACCATTTAGCATCCTAAATCACAAGCCAACATGGTAGCTTTGCTGAACGCTTAATGCAAAAAAGCCAACAGCGCAACGATTAAAGTCAGCGCAGTCCTCCCAATCGGCTAGATCCCAACACCGCCGCCATCGAATAATTAGGCAATAAAAATCACCATTGTCGATACGCCTCAGATCAATCAAAAAAATAATATGCGGCCGGCCTTTTCCTTTAAAAATCTGCAGGATAATATAGCGCAAATGCCATCAAGGTAATGATAATCGCCAGATTATTTAAACAATATTTGAGTCACTACGGCCTGCCTGCTAGCAAATAACAAAAGTAAAGGTTTTGGTGATTTTAAATCGTAGCGGGAATTTCATGTTAGGCTTTGATCTTTGATTTTTAAAACGCCTACACATTACGGATCCTATGCGCCTCTATTTATCACTCGCTTTACTATTCATTTCCAGCTTTAATGTCCATGCTAATGCTACTTTTTCCCATCCTGCTCTCGCCGCCAAACCGATTCCAGCAGGCGCTGATGTCGCTTTGTATGTGATTAATGCGCAGTCGGGTGAAGCTATATATTCAGAACGTGCTGAACAGTTTCAGCAACCGGCCAGCTTGCAAAAACTGGTCACCGGTTTGGCAGCAAAATTATATTTACCGAATGATTTTCGCTTTGCGACGACGCTGGAAACCAATGGTGACGATGCCATCCTGCGTTTCAGCGGTGATCCCAATTTTACCCGCAGTCATTTACGACTATTGATTGGCAGGCTTAAAGCCCATTCCCCCATTATTAATGGCAATCTATATTTGAATGGTGGCACGTTTGACAGCTTTGAACGGGCCATCGGAGTGCCCTGGGATAACATGGGCGTTTGTTACAGCGCGCCTTCCAGTAGTTTGACCATGAATGGCAACTGCGTTTATGGCAAGTTGGAAGCCACCACTGAACCGCCGATTAAGGCCGTTAAAGCCAGCGCATCCGATTTGGTAGACATCGAAGTCGGTAGCGTTATTATTCGTGAAGGCTTAAATACGCAGAATATTGACTGCGACCTGAAACTATCAGCCAATAACAATAATCAATTCACTGTCGGTGGCTGCGTGGGAACTCATGAGTTGCCAGTGAACTTTCACCTGGCGGTACAAAATCCGACCGAGCTGATGATTAAAGTATTGTATGAAGAGCTGAAACGGGCTGGCATTAAGCTCAATGGCGCCATTATTCGTAACGATTCAGTGAAAGGTACAGAAATTGCCCGTCATCTGTCAGAGCCATTACCACAACTTGTCGATGAAATGATTAAAAAGTCAGATAATCTGATTGCCGATAACTTGATGAAAACCTTGGGCCATAAATACTTTGATCTACCCGGCAGTTTTGAAAATGGTGAAGCTGCCATCAAAGCCATCTTAAAAGAAAAAGCCAATATTGATTTATCAAAAGCGGTCATCGTTGACGGGTCAGGTTTGTCACGTAATAACAAAATGACTGCTAAACAGCTGATGCAAGTGGTGCAATATATTTTCACTCATCCGGAAGCCGGAATGGCTGACACGCTGCCGGTTTCTGGCGTCTCAGGCACCCTGCAATGGCGGCCAAGTGTAGTCAATGCCCCATTAAAAGGTCAGATTGCTGCAAAAACCGGCACGCTATACGGTGTATATAATTTGGCGGGACGTATTAAAACCCGTTCAGGCAAATCGTTGCTGTTTGTGCAAATCATCAGCAACTATCACCCGAGCAGTAAAAACCGCAATGTTGCCCGCAAACCTATCCGGGTATTTGAGCGCAGTCTTTATGAAAGCCTTTATAACGATCATTAAAAACGACTGATTATCGAACTGGGTAAATCAATACCCAGCTATTCTGTATTCATATAACGTCGAGTTGTCGAAACAGCGCAGTAGGTAAAAAATTTTACCCGGTGTTTCCCCGACAAAAATATTCAGTAGATTGTTAGTAACCTGAACAGGCAGATTTAAACACTAGAAACCGCCACCGTTGCCACGCGGTTTTTACCCATTTGTTTGGCGCTGAAGAGACATTTATCCGCTTCCCGGATCAATTCTTCCAGCGAGTGGCTTCCATCGCGACTATCTGCCACGCCCAAACTGGCGCTCAGTTCCAGAGGTCGATTGTCAGCAACCTGCGGACAGATTGTTTCAATTTGCTGACGGATTCGTTCAGCAACATGCAGTGCGGCATCAATCGTGGTGTTGGGCATAAACAAAATAAATCCTTCATCGCCCCAGCGGGCCAGCACATCACCGTTGCGCAGTGAATCCTGTAATTGCTTAGCAGTGGCCTCCAGCACCTGATCACCGATCTCATGATCATGGTTGTCGTTTATCTGCTTAAAATTATCTAAATCGACAATAACGACAGCCAGCGGCTGTTGTCGCTGGCATTTTTACCCGTGTTGTTTGACTTGCGAATGAGACGGCGCCGGCAGTTATTCACTCCCGTTAAGGGACAGGATTTGCTTACTGTGCTGCTTGCAAACGTTTTTTTTCACCACGGCGAAAATTATCGGCTAAAGCCAGTGCTAAAAGAATAGCTTCAACCACCATGCCGATCTCAACCGCTCGGTAGCCCCATATTGAATAAGGCAACATATCTGATACGGTCAGCGCAGTAATAATCGCACTAATAGCCCCCAAAATTGAGGCTAGCAGGAAATAATTGGCCGAAGGATTCTCCGCCCGATACGCAAAAATGCCTAATAAGGCCATTAGCACGGTGCACAGCACGATAAAAACTAAGGCCAAAATCAATGCTGTCTGAATTTGTGCCGCGTAATAAGCTGCGCCCAGACCGATCAACACTGCCAGACATAACCCTGATACCGCCCAATATAACTTTGGCAGGGTTTTACGCGTTTCAAGAAAGCTGAATGCAAACAACAAACCACAGATACCAGTAACGGTCATCAATACTGGATTTGCCCACTGTTGCCAGTGAATCGCATGCGGCCATAACCAACGAAAGCCATGTCCGGTGTAAGCCAGATTACAGGCAATTAAACTCGTTAAAAACAGTGAATAAAAGAAATGTGGCGCACTATGCAAACTGAAGAATAACATCAGGTTATAAAGCAGTAAAGCCGCTAAAACGCCATACAATAATCCGTAACTGTAATTTTTAAACTCAAAACGTTTATTAAATGTTGCACCATCATCAAGATAGATCGGCAATAGCATGGCATCGTTACTGGCCACCCTCAGATACAGTGATGTTGTACCCGGTTGAAACTCGTATTCAATTACATAAAAGCGGTTGTCGATTGGCCGGGCGGTTTGTACCAAACTATCACCAAGGACATATTTGGCTTGCAGCTCATCTTTTTTGAAAATATAAATTGCCAGATCATCGAGCCAGGCCGTTTCCACCGATAACATTTTTGTAATTGTCATTTTAGTGGGATTGTTAACGATAAATTTTAACCAATGTGCCGGTGCACCAATACCAAAATTTAAGATGTCACGTTCGCCACTGATGCCGGCGTTATCGGCAAACAAACTCCGTGCTTCTTCAATCGGCATCCGCTCGCCGGGTTCGAAGAAAATTTCTGCATAGTCACCAATCGCACTGCCACTGACACGGCTAATGGGAATGGGCTCGGCCTGTAATGTGCCGGCAAATAGCATCAACACAAACCAGCCTGCGCAAATCACCCACCGTTCAGTCACAATGGCCATTTATAGTATTGAGTGAAACATCAGCCGACATCTTTGTCTCCGGCATCGCCATAAGCGGTTAAACAAGTTAAACGGCATCATAGCACAGGCTTTTGCCTATTCTGACCACTTCAATAATGGTTGTTCAGAATACTGTCTGAAGTCAAATGACGGGTCATAAAATCCTCATTGACTATTGATTACGTTAGCCCCACAATCAGTAAATATTTTCAGATATCCATGTATGCAATACAGCATTTGCCAGTTAGTTGCTAATAAAATCGCCAAAGGCTGGCAGGCAGGTTTATCGGTTTTTTTATTGCTCAACCTGGCACTGCTTCAGGCGGTCGCCTTACCGATTCCGGCCAATCATTCTGCCCCCACACTCAGCAATGAAATTAAATCTGCCGGTCCATCGTTGCAACGCGACCTGCCAAGAATCAATCTGCATATCGGCAGTGAAACCGCCAGCGGCAATAATGATGACCTACCCGCTGACACGTTTTTATCTACCTCGATACTGCCACATTTCAACAAAGCTGAAACTGAAAGTTTTTTCCGTCCCGATGCTGTTCAAGGCAACGGCCGCTATGACTACTTCTTACCGGAGCCGCGCGCAGCACCTCAAGCTTAATTTCGTCTGATTTTTATTTACGAAATTAACTTCGAGGATGAAGTATGCAAACCTGGTTAAAACGGGCTGTCGTTTACAGCCTAATCATTATTGTCGGTCTGCTCAGTGCATTGCCCAGCGTATTGCCACAGCAAACCCTTAATGCCCTTCCTGATTGGTACGCCGAAAACACCCTGGCCTTAGGCTTGGATTTACGCGGGGGCTCCCACTTATTGTTATCGGTTGATACCGAAGATTTACTGCTCAATGAACATCGGCAACTGGCTAACCAAATCACCGACACGCTACGTGAAGCGCGGTTATTTATCCAAAAACCAGTTAGCACTAGTCACAGCATCAAATTAACGCCCAAAGATCCAAACCAACTTGATGCCATCGCCGATTTAGTCAAACCGTTGCTGGCCAATCCTAAAGGCGGATTGGATTTATTTAACCTAGATCAAAAAGATTACGGCCTGTTGATTGAGGCCACGGAAACTTACCGTGAAACCTTATCCAAAGACGCCATCGAGCATAGCCTTGAAGTCGTCCGGCAACGGCTGAATGAAACCGGCTTGACTGATCCGAGTATCAGCCGTCAGGGTGAAGACAGTATTTTAGTGCAACTACCGGGCGTCGATGATCCACAATATTTACGCACGCTGCTGGGCACTACCGCCAAAATGACTTTTCACTGGGTCGCCAATGGCACTGAAGATCCGCAGGATGTCACACAATTTACCGATAAAGATCAACAAACCTACCGGCTGGATAATCGCGTCGCGCTGGAAGGCAAACATATCCGGGATGCACAGCCGGCTTTTAGCCCCGACACCAATCAACCGGTGGTCAGTTTTACCTTAGATAAAACCGGCGCCCGTATTTTTGGTGAAATGACCGAAAAAAATATTGGCCGGCAATTAGCGATTTTACTGGATGATGAAGTAGTAACTGCCCCGGTTATTCGCAGTGTGATTGCCGGTGGCCGAGGTGAGATCAGCGGCCAGTTTACCGTTAGTGAAGCAACTTCTTTGGCGGTATTATTGCGGGCCGGTGCCTTGCCGGCACCGTTGCATGTTATTGAGGAACGTACCGTTGGTCCGGATCTGGGTAGCGATGCGATTGCCATGGGTGTGTTCACGGGTATTCTCGGTGCATTGCTGGTCTTTATCTTTATGCTGGTGATTTATGGTGGCTGGGGATTCATTGCCTGTATCAGTTTAGCCATTAATATTGGTTTGATTTTCGGTGTGCTCAGTTTACTGGGCGCAACGCTGACTTTGCCAGGTATCGCCGGCATTATTCTCAGTATCGGTATGGCTGTGGATGCCAACATTTTGATTAATGAACGTATCCGCGAGGAATCCAGCCGTGGGCAAAGCGCTTTTAAAGCCTTAGATGCCGGTTTCCGGCGGGCTTACAGCACCATTCTGGATGCCAATATCACCACATTAATTGCTATCAGTCTGTTGTTTTTATTTGGTAGCGGTCCGGTGCGCGGTTTTGCCGTGGCCATGGCGATTGGTTTGTTAACGTCTATGTTTACTGCCATTGCCGTTGCGCGATTGATCATGGAATGGCGGGTCAGCAAGTTTGGCCGCGGTGAGTCTCTGCAAATTTCGGGCATCAAGGCACTCGACAAACTGAGCCTGAAAACCCGTGATTTTATGCGTGGTCGTTACATAGGTCTGGCGGCTTCTGCACTGTTATCGCTTGCCTCAATCGGTTTATTTTTCCAGCCGGGTCTGCATTATGGCATCGATTTCAGTGGGGGTAGCATTGTCGAAGTACATGCGCCTGACACCACCGTGGAAAGCTTGCGAAAAGCCCTTGCCGATCATGATTTACAGCAGGCCGCTTTGCAGGAATTTGGTAAAGATGATCAGTATTTATTACGACTGCCGATCTCCGATACCGGGCAAATGGCCAGCGGTGAACAAGTTACCGCTATCAAAACCGCTGTGCAGTCAGTTTCTGCGGAAGCTGAATTCCCCCGCGTCGAAATGGTCGGCCCTAAAGTCAGCGGCGATTTCAGTGATGCCACTATCTTAGCGATTGTACTCGCCGGATTAGGCATGTTGGCTTATTTATGGGTGCGTTTTGAATACCATTTTGCCATGGCGGCGACGTTGACGATTGCCCTGGATTTAACCAAAACCATCGGCTTTTTTGTTCTGGTCGGGTTGGAGTTTAATCTGACGGCGGTTGCCGCATTGTTGGCGCTTATCGGTTATTCCGTTAATGATAAAGTCGTGGTATTTGACCGAGTACGGGAAAATCTGCGGGCAACACCGGATAAGCCTATGTTGCAAATACTTAATGAAAGTATTACTTCAACATTAACCCGAACGGTATTTACCTCGGTGACTACATTCCTGGCCTTGATTCCGATGGCTGTGGCAGGCGGTGCGGCGGTTGCCAGCTTTGCGTTGCCGATGCTATTTGGTATTGTTATTGGTACCAGTTCATCAGTATTTATTGCCGCGCCAATCTTGTATTTTTTGGCAAATCAGCGCGAACGTAAAGGCTTACCACAATTGCGGCTATCTGAAGAAGAAATGCAGCAAAAACTGGATGCCATTATGTAAGTCTTGACGCTTTAGTCACCTAAAGCCTGCTGAAAAGCAGGCTTTTTTTTATCTAAAACTATGGATCATCAGGTTTTATAGCTGGCAAGAATTTTTTTGATTTGCTCTGCCAGCTGTTGCAACACCAGGCCGGCTTGTCGGGTTTGCGTAGCTTGTTCAGCATTGGTTTCCGACTGATCACGAATTTGGGTGACATTACGGCTGATTTCATCAGAAACTGCGCTTTGTTGCTCAGCAGCGCTGGCGATTTCACTGTTTAAATGATTGATTTCATCAACAGCAACGATTACTTTCTGAAGTGCGCTGGAAGCTTCCTGACCCGCATTGACGTTCACTTCAGCTTGTTTGACCTGCATTTCCATCAATTGCGCTACCTGATCAACACCCTGATGCAAACGACCAATCAATGCTTCGATTTCTCCAGTCGAGCTCTGGGTACGCCCTGCCAGCGTGCGGACCTCATCAGCCACCACAGCAAATCCCCGCCCATGCTCGCCGGCACGGGCGGCTTCAATCGCTGCATTCAGTGACAGCAAATTGGTTTGCTCGGCAATACTATTAATTACTTCTGAAACCTGACTGATATCGTTACTGGCCTGCTTCAGGGATTCCAGTAATTTTGTCGAATCCTTAAACTCAGTGGCCTGTAATTCGATAGTTTGCCGCATACGGGAAATCAGCTCATTCGCATCACGCGTTTGCCGCTGTACATTTTGCGCCGCTGATTCAGCCCCTACAGCGCTTTGTGCAACACTTTGCGCCGTCATACTCATTTCATGAACGGCAGTTGCGGCCTGCTCAGTTTGCTGGCCTTGTTGCTGAACCGATTTGCTTGAAATTTCAGCAATATGGGTCAGTTGACCAGAAGCTGCGACCAAATCATCACCACGACTACCTAACTGGACAATCGTCTGACGTAGCGTTTCCAGCAATTTATCAAATTCATTGGCCATTTCACCAAATTCATCTTTGCTTTGTGAATTGAACCGCCGGGTCAAATCCCCCTCGCCTTCAGTGATCTGGTGTAAGGCAGCAATCAGTTGCCTGACCCGGCTGACCACAACCCGATTCAGCAGCACATATATCAACAGTAATACAATGCCACCCATTACCAGTGCTGAGATAATCAGCTTTAAAGATGTTGCCCAAAGCAAGTCACTAATTTCATTTTCAGAATAAGCGACATGAATTTGATAACCCCAGGGATCAAATGCTGTTTGCGTGATTTGCCAATCATCACCCGGCGCAGCCAGAATTGTATTAATTGCTTCAGATGAATGATTATCAGAATGCTGGCGTAAATTGCCACGTCGGTCAGTCAAGGCAACAAAGCCTTGTTTTAATACCCGGGACTCTTCAACCGCTGCGTTCAGTTCAGCCAAATCTAGTTGATAACCAACGTAGGCAATACCGATCACCCGGTTAAAGCGATCTTTTATCGGCTCATATCCAGTGAAATAAGGATTACCGAGAATATCAACGACGCCATAAAACGCTTCCCCATTCTG
Organism: Methylophaga sp.; assembly: GCA_035704795.1. Taxonomy (GTDB): domain Bacteria; phylum Pseudomonadota; class Gammaproteobacteria; order Nitrosococcales; family Methylophagaceae; genus Methylophaga. Next base: position 15,196 of record DASSWO010000140.1, read on the forward strand.
GATCGCTTTAATAGCGTTACCAGAAGGGTCCAACTTGGTGCCGACAGCACGCTGGCCATCTGCTGTTTTGACATTGGTGCTAATACGGACAAAATCATCGCCGCTGCGACTGAATAATGTTGCGGTACCGCCCATTAGGTCGGTCAGCCGATCTACCAACTCAAATTGCAGCGCCTGAGCATCACCGCCAAACTGTAAATCTGCTACGCGGTGTTCGCCAATTTGTATAACGTTATCCTGTAAAGCAGGGCCCAGACGCTCAATCCGATCCAAAAACATCGCCATGCTGGCATTAACCTGTTGCTGCATTAAACTGTTGGTAACCGCTAATAAACGCATGGTTTGTGATGTCTGCCGGAACACTTCCGTCGTCACCTCATCTTCAATGTTTTGCCGTTCACGACTGATGGTAATGGCTACGGTAATAACCATCAGAACAAGCATTACAGCGATACTGGCCATCATGAATTTTTTTTGAATCGACATCGTTATCAACCCTTGAAGAGTCATTGCTCTAATACTGGCCAACATCAAACGCTGGGCTCTTAATATTTATCGTCCTTTTCAGTGTTTTCTTGAATGACTTGCTGGGAAAAACAAACAAAACCGGATGATTGCAACCCGCGACGTATTAAATTATCAGGACAAATCTATCGCAGATGATGGGCTGTAAGAATCGCGACGGTTACGCATATCTGCATCACAGAGAGTGTAAAGCGCTTGCAGATCCAATGATCGAGTATCATCAGTTGATGCCAGTCCAAAACTGTAAGCGATACGTAAACTGGGATTTTGCTGCTGGTTAAAATCCTGCAAGCTGGTCGCCAAATGCCGCAGAGCCCTTTTACTGGCTGCCAGCGTGCCAGACACACTCATGATCACAAATTCATCGCCACCAAAACGGGCTAATAAATCACAGTCCGCAAAAGCGCCGCGCAGCAGATCGGCAAAATTCCTCAGTACTTCATCCCCAGCACTTTCTCCCTGCTGTCCACTGATTAGCTTGAAATTATCCAGATCGAAATAACACATACTCAGTAAATGATTATGCTGGTTACACAGTCTGAGTAACGTCTCGGCGCGACTTTCAAAACCGCGCCGGTTTAGCAAACCCGTCAAATGATCTTCATCCAGCAACGGATTAATCGCAATTTCGTTATTAACCATTTCCGCCAATGACATCAGTAAATCATCGTCAGATTTTGAGAAGGCGCGAGACGCATTATGGGCAATACTCATCGTGCCCAGTTTTTCGCCGCTCGGCGCATAGATTGGACAGCCCGCATAAAATTTTACGAAGGGTGGCATGCTGACTAACGTACTCTGCATAAAACGCGGATCCAGATGCACTTCATCAAGGACCAGCGTTTTATCTTGCATAATGGTCAAATTGCAAAATGCTTCTGCACGTTTAGTGCGCTCGGGGAGTGCGCCCTGTGCCGCACGGATCCACTGATGTTCGGCATCAATAATGGCAATATAGCTGGCATCAACCTTAAATAACTGTTTAGCCATCCAAGTCAGGCAGGTAAAGCGTTTTTGATGCAGCAATTCTTTTAAATTGAGTGCTTCCAGACTTAACTGTCGCTGGGTTTCCAGTAAATGCTGACGTTGCGTTAACCAGCCATTAATTTGTTCTTTTGCCATTGGCCGGCCGATAAAATAGCCTTGTGCCAGATCACAGCCGATTGCCTGCAAATGTTGCAGACTTTCCTGCGTTTCAATGCCTTCGGCGGTGACTGACATATCAAGACTATGGGCCAGATCGATCGTCGCTTTAATGACTTGACGCGATTCATGCGAGTTGGCGGCGGTCATGACAAAGGACTTGTCAATTTTAACCTCAGAAAGCGGCAACCGAACCAATGCCAGCATCGAGGAAAAGCCAGTACCAAAATCATCAATGGATAACCGAAAGCCGCGCATCCGTAAGCGGGTCAACATATCCAGCGATTTGACAGGATCGTCCATGGCAGCCGTTTCTGTCAGTTCTAAAATCAAATATTTCGGTGCAATTTGTAGTTGCTGACAAAGCCGTTCTATTTCAGTGAACAACTCCTCATTGGCTAATGACACGGCAGATATATTCACCGAAAGCTTGAGTTTCCAGGCCGTCTCATTGTCATGCTGCCAGTCGGCTAAAAACGATAGCGCCTGCTCAAATACTTGTATCGTTAACCGGTCAATCAAGCCTTCACGTTCGGCAATCGGAATAAATTCATCCGGGGGAATAAAGCCCTTTTCCGGATGCTGCCATCGAGCCAATACCTCAAAACCACTTAGCGCACCACTTAGACAAGACACTTTGGGCTGATAGGCAAGACTGAATTCATTGTTATCAAGCGCCGCGATGATATCTTTGACGTTTATGGCTGCCGTGGCCGATCGACGTTGATGCAATTGCCCGCCTACTGTGGCGTTTCCCGGTGTATCTACGGTTAACTGCATCAGTTCGCGAAATCGTTTTGGATTAAATGGTTTGGGTAATAAGCCAAGCACTTTTAAACCATGCGCAGCAGCCGATCTCGCGGCGGCTTGCAATAATTGTTGGCCAGCACCACTGGTCAGAATCAACGAGCAGTCAATACCACGGTCGGCTAACTCGCCTAACACTTCGACACCGTCTTTACCGGGCATAATCAAATCGATCATCAGATGCGTCGGCTGCCAGTCATCTATCTCCCTGATGAAGCTTTCAAAATCCGTGCTCAACCGAACATCAACAGATATAAATTCGGCGACCCCGACAATGGCCTGCCCGGTCAGTAAATTGTCATCAAGAATGAGTAGTCGCTGAGCGGTCATAGAAATCCTTTCATCACTTATTGGCTTAATGCCTGGCGTATTTTCTGCGCAAGTTCATGACGGCTGTAAGGCTTTGATAATAACAATACACCTTTGTCCAACCGTCCATGGTGGATAATGGAATTCTCGGTATAACCTGATGTAAATAATATCCGCAAACCGGGACGCAGTTGCAGGGCTTCATTCGCCAATTCCCGGCCACTCATGCTATTGGGCATCACCACATCAGTAAACAGCAAATCAACGGCAATACCTTTTTTAATCAATTCGAGCGCCGATGGACCATCAACAGCAGTGTGCACCTGATAACCCAGTAGTTCCAGCTGAGACACCACATAGTTACGAACCAGTTCGTCATCCTCAACCACCAGAATATGTTCGTCACCGGCGGGCAGTTTTTTCTGGGCAGTGGTTTGTGGCAGCTCGTCTGCGGCTGAAAGCGCCTTGGGTAAATACAAACGTACCGTGGTACCTTGCCCGACTTCCGAGTAAATATTGACATGACCCTGACTTTGTTTGATAAAGCCGTAAACCATTGCCAGACCTAAGCCGGTGCCTTTTCCTTTGGCTTTAGTGGTGAAAAATGGTTCGAATACCTTATCCAACTGATCGTTTGCAATACCATGGCCAGAATCCGAAACCGCAATCTGCACATAATCTCCTGCACTGATAGCATGTCCTTCGGCATAATCCTGATTGAGATGGATATTTTTTGTTTCGATAACCAGCTGACCACTGTCAGGCATGGCATCGCGAGCATTCAACGTTAAAT